>JBEIVL010000051.1:0-9375 GCA_040373885.1 Aphanothece sp. | reverse complement strand
GTGATCTCGCCTGAAAGATCAGCGCTCCGCCCCTGTTCCCCCCTACTCAGGTAATGGGGGCGGTGGGGGCGGTGTCGGCACTCTGACGATGCCCATGGGTAGCGGCGGCGGCGGCGGCAGGCGCCGTGTGGCCTGGGCCGCAGGCCAATTGCGCCCAGGGGGTCCGCTGGTGGCCGTACCGAAGGCGTAGCGATGCAGGGCACTGAACTGGCTCTGGCGGTATGCAGCGCCTTCGGGTCCGGCGTACTGCCCCCATAAACCTTCCCAGAAAAAATAAATCACCCCATGACCCCTACTGGCGGCCAGTTGTACTTTTTGGGCGATGGTGGCCATGTCCGTTGTGCGTGATCCCAGCCCCGCCAGGACGCCGATTTCAACGGGCACCCCCCAGCTGTGGGCCTTGATCAGGGCCGATTGATTGAGATCGTTAGTGAAACCCTCCATGGAGTAAGCATAATTCTGTACCACAAGATCATCGATCAGGCCGCCCAAGGCCCATAACTCCCAGTCCTGCAGCCATTCGTTGAAGGCCGAGCGGAAGGGGCCCGGCGAAAGGCTGATCACCAGTCGTTTGCCAGTGGAGGCCTGCTGCAGGCGACTGCGCAACTCCCGCATCAGGCCGGTGAGTTGATCACGGCGCCAGCGCGTCCAGGCGCGGTCATTGATGTTGGCCGGAGGTTCACGGCCTGTGCTCTGGCGGTAGGCCCAGCGGGTGTAATCGTCGTAGCCCAGCTCCACCGGCCAGGCGAAGTGATCATCCAACTGGATGCCATCGACGCCGCAGCGCTGCACGATTTCCAGGATCAAGCCGATGAAGCGCTCCCGCACACCTGGATGGGCCGGGTTGAGCCACACCCGCAGGTCCTTGAGGGGTGAGGTACGCAGGTCGGCCCCATGGAGGGCATAAAGAGTGCTGCCGTCGGAACGGCGCAGAACCCAGTCAGGATGGAGACGCACCACTTCCGCATCTCCCGGTTCCATCAGGCCGTATTCGAACCAGGGGACCACCTGCATGCCATGGCGTTGGGCCGCCCGGGTAATGCGGCAAACGGGATCGAGCTTGGGATCCACCGCCGCCAGGGTGGGCTCGAGCGGGGCGTAACGGCTGCGATGAAACGTGGTGCCCCGACTCCAGACATTGGGATAGAGCGTGTTGAAGCCCGTGGCCGCCAGTTCGGCCACGGCCGCATCAATGCGCTTGGCGTCGTAATAAAGAGGACTGGGGCTGTTGGTCAGCCAGACACCCACCCGCCGCCCCCTGGGCTGGGGCAGGGTGGAGACGCCACCCTCAGCCAGGGCGGCCGAGGGCAGGGCGGCCATGGGAAGCAGGGACGTGACCAGCAGGGTGAGGCTGGCGGGGAGCAAGCGTCGGAGCCGAACACCACGGGGCAGGGCTGACCCGAAGTCTGGGTTGCTGGCTCCGGCCAGGCCGGGACGATGCAAGGGCGCCACAGAAATCAGCGGAACATCGAGCTGACCGAGCTCTCTTCGTGAATGCGCCAGATGGCTTCCCCAAGCATGTTGGCCACCGAGAGCACCTGCAGTTGCGGGAAGCGGCGCTCCGGGGTGAGGGGAATGCTGTTGGTGACGACTACCTCCTCGAAGAGCCCTGGAGTGGATAGGCGCTCCACGGCGGGAGGCGAGAAGACTGCATGGGTGGCACAGGCAAGCACGCGGGCAGCGCCTCGCTCACGCAGCAGTTTGGCTCCCTGGCAAATGGTGCCGCCGGTGTCGATCATGTCATCGATGAGAATGGCGGTTTTGCCTTTGACATCGCCAATCACGGTGAGACTTTCGGCCACGTTGTGGCCTGAGCGCCGTTTATCGATGATGGCCAGAGGAGCATCATGCATTTGCTTCGCAAAGCCCCTGGCCCTGGCCACACCACCAACATCAGGAGAGACCACCACCACTTCGCCTAGATCCCTCGTGCCTAGGTAATCCACCAAAACTGGTGAACCATAGATGTGATCGCATGGAATGTCGAAATATCCCTGAATCTGAGAGGAGTGCAGATCCATGGCTAGCACGCGATCGACACCAGATTTGACCAACAAGTTGGCGACCAGTTTGGCGGTGATTGATTCTCGTCCTGCCGTCTTGCGATCGGCGCGGGCATAGCCGTAGTAGGGGATGACCGCCGTAATTTGCCTGGCTGAGGCCCGTCGACAGGCATCGACCATGATCAGCAGCTCCATCAGGTGATCATTCACCGGGGCGCAGGTGGGCTGGATGAGAAACACATCGCAACCCCGGATTGATTCTTGTATTTGAATATAGAGTTCGCCATCGGCGAAGCGTTTGATCACCCGTGGACCATCTGCCACGCCTAGGTAGGCGCCGATCTCCCGCGCCAGGTCCTGGTTGGAGTTGCCACTGAACAGGCGCAATCGTCGGCTGTCCGCCGGCACGTGGGGCTGGTAACCGCCCGACTCCAGCTTTTCAGCAGTCGAGAATGTCGTCACAAGGCACTGGGCGGGTCACAGCGACTCCGATGGTAGAAGCGTACGCAGCCCCATCCCCCACCCCCCCCACCCCCATGGCGGAACCTCCGCCCCTGCAGTTGCTTGTTCTGGCCATGGGTCCCACGGGGGGTCCTGGAGGGCCAGAGGCCTTTTTGCCGCCCGTGGCGGCCCGCCTGGCCGCTTTGCTTGGCCTCCCCGTAAGGAGCCTTGACAATGGGGATGATCCACCGTTGGCCATGGCCCAGTTGTCCGGCTGTCACGAGGCCTGGCTGGCGGCCCTTCCCGTCGATCCTGGTCTTGCTCTGGACTCGGGGGGGCATTGGGCCGAGACCCTGGGGGCTTGGCGTCAGCCCTGTCTGCTGGTGTTGGAGAGCGGCCAGATGACGACGGGCATGCCGGCGGCGGGCGCGGCCCTGCTGCAACAGTGGCAGGTCCCCCTGGTGGGTCTGATTCAGTGGGGTGGGCCATGGGACTCGGACGCGCGCCGTCGTGATGGCTTGCCCTGGTTGGGTTGCTTGGATGACCAACAGTCGCAGGCGGCCAAACCTTCCCAGGAGCTCCCAGGGACCGAGCGGAGCGACCCTGAACTGGAGGAGGACGCCCTGGGCGTGCGCCTGCGTTGGCGCTGGGCCCAGCTCGATCGTCTTGCGATGGCTTGACGGGTCCGCCAGAACCGTCGACCCCAGTGGGCCAGGCCTCAGAATGAAGGCCTCAAGATCCAATCCTCACCAGCAGCCAAGGCCTCAGTTGGCCGGAGCCGGCCAGAGTGGTTGCGATGGCTTGGCATCCAGCTGCCGCAGAGAGCCAAAGTCCTTGTTGGCGGTCTGCAACGGCAGACTGGCGAACTGAATCGGCTGGCTGGTGTCGAGAGCGGCTGCCATCAGACTGAGGGTCTCTTCAGGGGTCAGGTTGGTGTCCACCTGGGGCCTAAGGGTGGTGATCAAGGCAGGCAGGTTGGCCAACTGATCAGGGCGGGATAGTTGCTCGCGCAAACTGGTTTCCACCAGCTTGTGGTTGTTGCGTCGGCCCGATTCGCCGAGATCCTTGTCAAGAAAGCGCAGCATCTGCTCGACCTGACTGCCATTGAGGCGTTGCAGGCCTGTTTGGAGATCGATCTTGTAATTCTGAGCCTTGTCCTGATATTTCATGGTTCGGGTCGGGCTGATTTCCAGGCCACCGATCCCATCAACCATTTTGCGCAGGGCTCCCCGGGGCAACACCACAAATCTGTCGGGTTCGGATCGGGCCAGGCCCAGGACATCCCTGATTCCATCACTGGTGAGGGCCACTCCTCCGCGTCGATAAAGATCGGCTAATCGGCTGGGCTCCTTGTCCCCCGGAATCACCACCGCTAGTTCCACCGGCAGATTGAGCACCTGCAGGGGACTCTTGGGGTTGACTCTGACCAGCAACAGGGCGTCGGCATTGGCGGGGCCCTTAGGCGCCGCCGCGGTTTCGTCACTGCCGGTATGGTCCGCATCGGTGCCGATCACCAGAATGGTGATCGATTGGCGCGGCTTGGCCGCCAGGGTGGCGGGGGTCACATTCAGCCTTAGCCCCTCGGAGCGGTCCTTGAGGGGCCAGAGGGTACCCAGCAGCGATCCCCCAAGCACGGCCCCTGCCAGGGCGAGGGCCCCCAGCCCCAGGTTGCGGGGTGTCAGGTCGGGCAGGGGGACCAGGCGAGCCAATCCGTTGGGTCCTGGTTCCCGTGGTTGCCGGGCCGGCTTGGCCGACGGGCGACCCGCTCGCGGGCGGGCGGGAAAGCGGGGATCCCGGCGGGATGACATCGGCGGCGGTGGGGACAAAAGTGAGATCCAGTCTCCCCCACCGGCCCAGGCAAGCCACCCCTACCTGTCCCGAGCGTCGATAGGTTGATCCGAGGCCAGACGACGGTGCTCTCCGTTTGGTTTGGCACCCTTCCTCTCCCTGTTCCCTTCGCCCCTGCGCCCTTGACCAGCGCTGCTGCTATCTCTGAGTCCGCTGCCTATCCCCCCGACGAGGGTCGCTCGGCCCACGAGCGGGCCCGTCCCATGGCCAAGGGCAGCCCGCGCCCGGCCAAAGATCTCTGCAGCGATTGCGGACTCTGCGACAGCCGCTGGGTCGCCTACGTGCGCCAGGCCTGTGCCTTTCTGGAGCAGCGCTTCGAGGCGATGGAAATCGCCGCCCACGGGCGCAGTCGCGATCTCGATCAGGAGGATGAGCTGTATTTCGGGGTGCATCGCCGGATGTTGACGGCCCGCCTGCGACAGCCGATCGATGGGGCCCAATGGAGCGGCATCGTTTCGCGGATCGGCGTGCGCGCGCTCGAAACCGGCTTGGTGGATGCGGTGCTCTGTGTCGGCCAAGACCCTGAGGACCGCTTCAAGCCCGTGCCGCGGTTGGCTCGCACCCCGCAGGAGGTGCTGGAGGCCCGGGTCAACAAGCCCACCCTCTCCCCCAATCTGGAGGTGCTGGAGCAATTGCCGGGCAGCGGCATTCGCCGCCTACTGGCCATCGGTGTCGGTTGCCAGATCCAGGCGCTCAGGGCAGTGCAGGACACCCTGCCCCTCGACCAGCTCCTTGTGCTCGGTCTGCCCTGTGTGGACAACGTCAGTCGTGAGGGTCTCCAGACCTTTCTGGAGAGTGCCAGCCGTTCCCCGGCCACGGTGGTTCACTATGAATTCATGCAGGATTTCCGCATCCATTTCCGCCACAGCGATGGCAGCACGGAAACGGTGCCGTTTTTTGGTCTCGATACCCCGCGGCTCAAGGATGTCTTTGCCCCGAGTTGCCTGAGTTGTTTCGATTACACCAACGCCGGTGCCGATCTAGTGGTGGGATATATGGGGGCAGGTTTCGGCAGCCAATGGATCACCGTTCGCAATGCCCTGGGTCAGCAATTGCTTGACCTGGTGGAGCCGGAATTGGAAACGGGTCCAGTCTTCAGTTCCGGTCAGCGTCGCCAGGCGGTGCAACAGGGCATCGGCGCTTATGACAAGGCCGTGCGTCTACCGATGGCGCTGGCGGAACTGATCGGCTTTTTTGTGCAACGTTTTGGTCCAAAGGGCCTTGAATACGGCCGCTTTTCGATTGATTCCCACTTCACCCGCAACGCCCTTTGGTTGCGTCGTCATCACCCGGCGATGGCTGAGCGTCACATCCCCGCTTTCGCCAAACGCATCATCTCCGCCTATCGGCTGCCCGATTCGTGACTGAATCCGTGAGCGATCTGGCCCCCGCACGTCATTGCGGTGTTCTGCTGCACCCCACCTCCCTGCCGGGGGCCAGCGGTTGCGGCAGCCTGGGCAGCGCCGCTCGCCAGTGGATCGAACTGCTGGGCCGTGAGGGTGTGGGGGTCTGGCAGCTTCTGCCCCTGGCACCCACCGACGGCACCGGCTCCCCCTACAGCTCCCCCAGTGGCTCGGCTCTCAACCCCTGGCTTCTCGATGCCGATGATCTGGTGGATGAGGGGTTTCTAAGCGACACCCAACGCCAATCCCTTCCCGAAGGGGCGAGCGGCGATCGGCTCGAACCGTCGCAGGCAACGCGGCGGGCCGAAGCCCTTGGCGTCGCCCTGGCGGCCCAGTGGTCGCATCAGACGCCCGAAAGGCAGTCCGAGTTCCATCGCTGGTGCCGCCTCCAGGCCCACTGGCTCGATGATCATTCCCTTTTCATGGCCCTGCGTCGCCGCCATGGGGGCCAACCCTGGTGGGACTGGCCCGTCGCCCTGGCCCGGCGCCAGGGCCAGTCATTTCGTCAGGCACGGCGGGAGTTGGCGCCGCTTCTTCTGCAGGAGTCCTTGCTGCAATGGCACCTGCAGCGCCAATGGCAGCGCCTCAAACAACTCGCCAGCGACCAGCGGGTACGTCTGATCGGTGACCTGCCTTTCTACGTGGCCCATGACAGCGTTGATGTCTGGTGCCGTCCCCATCTCTTTTTGCTGGCGGCCGATGGCAGCCTTGAAGCCCAGAGTGGCGTTCCGCCTGATTATTTCTCGGCCACGGGCCAGCTCTGGGGAACTCCTGTGTACCGCTGGCGCCGTCATGCCCTGAGCGGCTTCCGTTGGTGGCTGGATCGGCTGCAGAGGCAGTTGGAGTTGTTTGATCTTTTGCGGCTCGACCATTTCCGTGCCCTTGAGTCGTATTGGAGCGTGCCCGGTGGTGATCTGACCGCTGAAAACGGCCACTGGGTTCCCTCGCCGGGCCTCTGGCTGTTGCGGTTACTGCATTGGCGTTGTCGCCGCCACCATCTGCTGCAAGTCGATGGTCGCTTGCCCTTGATTGCCGAGGATCTCGGCGTGATCACCGCTGAAGTGGAGCAACTGCGTGATCGCTTCGAATTGCCGGGAATGAAAATTCTGCAATTTGCCTTTGATGGCGATCCCGCCAATGGCTACCTGCCCGCCAATTACCGCACCGATCGCTGGGTGGTTTACACCGGTACCCACGACAACGCCACCAGCATCGGGTGGTGGGAGGGGCTGGAGGAGGATCGTCGCCGTCAAGTCGGAGAGCTGCTCGGCGCTTTGGTGCAGGCCCCTGGTTGGCAACTGGCTGAGCTGGCCCTGGCGTCCAACGCCGAATTGGTGGTGGTCCCCCTCCAGGACCTGATGGGTCTTGGCGACGAGGCCCGTTTCAATACCCCTGGCACCGCTTCAGGGAACTGGAGCTGGCGGCTGCGCGAGCCGATTGCCGAGCTGGCGGGCCACATCCATGGCTACGGGGCCATGGCGGCCCGCTACGGCCGATCGACTCGCGGGGCTGAATCGTCGGGGGGCAGCGGCGGATCCTGAACGGAGGCTTCTTTCGCCGCTTTTGGCCCCTTGCTGTTGCTTGCATTGGGTGCCTGTGGTGTGGCCACAGGGGGGTAGCGATAGCGGCCCGCTTCACTGGGGTCGGTGTTGAGGCTCCGGCCGTTCCAGCGCACTGACAAAGCCGGAGCGGGTGGACTGAGATTGAGTTCGAACGGGGGCAGCACCGGCAGGGTGATCTCGCCGTTGGCGCCCTCCAGGCTGGTCCGACGCCCTTCACTGTCCTTCAATTCCAGCCGGGTCGGTTCGTTCAACCGTAGGGAGAGCCAGCCCATTGATAAGTCGACCTCGCTGTTGTGGACCTCCTTTCGCCACTGCTTCAGGGCCCGGCCGTTGGCGGCGCTGCGCAGGGGCAATACGTCTTCGTAGACCCCTTGCGACAGTCCCTGCACAGTCGCCTCCAGGGTCGTTGGTGTGGCAGAGAGGGGCATGGGGCCGATGCTCTGCAACCCCCTATCGATCAGTCGTCGCTGGCTGAGGTTGAGCCCGTAAACCAGGGAAAGTCCCAACAGGCCATAGAGCAAGGTGCCCTGCCAGCTGGTGAACACCTCGATCGAACCGGGGGTGAACCGTTGCCGCAGGCTGTCGCGCTGACCGGCTGCCGTCTTGGAGGCAGCGGGTAGAGCGGCCTGGAGGCTCCCCGGGGTGAGCTGCAACCGGGCTTCCAACAGGGGCAGCATGGTGCGCAGGTAGGCGGGTTCCGGTAGGCGGTCCCGCCAGCCGCGCTCCAGGGCCTCAAGCACGGCGGTGCTGATCCGTGTCTGCTGGGCCAGTTCCCGTAGGCCCAGTCCCATGGCTTCACGGGCTTCGCGCAGCTGCTGACCTGTGAGGAGCAGGGGATCTTTGGGTGGCTCGCTCAGGCTGCTGCCCAGGGATTGCCGTCCCAGGGGCCAAAGCCGGGTCAGGGCGGTGAGCAAGGAAGGCGGGGACGGCGGAGTCAGAAGTGGTGCAGCGAGCCTCATCATTCTCCTTCTTCCAGTTCACCTTCTTGCGTTTTGCCGTCTTGCTTGTGGTTCTCCTTTTGGCGGTTCGCCTTGCTTTCGGCTCAAGCGTGATCCATTTGAGACAGTTCCAAGGCAGTCTCCTCCAATTCAGCCGCTTCCACGCGTCGCCAACGTCCTTCCGCCAGGGTTCCCAGGTGCACCGGCCCGATCGCTATCCGCCGCAGGTCCAGCACCGGATGCCCCAACAGGGCGGCGGTGCGGCGGATCTGTCGGTTACGCCCTTCGCCCATGACCAATTCCAGATGGGTGCTGCCGGCGTTCTGGCTGAGCTGCCGCAGGGTGACAGGTTGACTATCTGTTCCATCCAGGGGGACCCCTCGGCGCCAGCGCTCGAGGCTGGCCGGGCTGGGCTGGCCGCGCACCTGCACCTGGTAGGTCTTGCGATGGCCATGGCGCGGATGGGTGAGGCGCAGGGTGAGGGCTCCGTCGTTGCTCAACAGCAGGGCGCCGCGGCTGTTGGCGTCGAGACGCCCCACAGGATGCAGCCCGGAATGGCAGACCAGCTCGTGGGGTAGCAGGTCCAGCACGGTGGGCCGACCCCTGGGGTCATGGCAGGTGCAGAGCACCCCCACGGGTTTGTTGAGCAGAAGCGTGAGGGTCTGGGGGGGGCGAGGCAGGGGAACACCGTCGATGCTGATGGTGTCCGTGGCGGGGTCGGCCTTGTCCCCCAGGGTTGCGACGCGACCGTTGACCACGACAAGCCCAGCACCGAGCCACTCCTCGGCCCGGCGCCTGGAGCCAAGCCCGGCGGCGGCGATGAGCTTCTGCAGCCGTTGAGCGCCCATGGATCCATTCTCCCTCGCCATGGACGCAGCCAAGAATCCGCGTCCGCCGCGGGAATCCGCCATTCCAGGGCGGAACGATTCCGCAGAAGGGTGGTATTTTTGCGAAACCAAAGTGTTTCGATACTCGGGCTCCATGCCTTCGATCCTTCTGGCCACCACCTCCGGCTCCCTTCCACCCACGGCCGACCTGCTGCGCTCCTACCTGCGTGACATCGGCCGTGTGCCGCTGTTGAGCCATGAGCAGGAGATCACCCTGGGTCGTCAGGTGCAGGAGTTGATGGCTCTGGAGGAGCTGCGGGAGGAGTTGGCGATGCGAGCGGGGGGGGAGTCTC
>JBEIVL010000044.1:0-14033 GCA_040373885.1 Aphanothece sp. | reverse complement strand
GCGTCCTACCTTCCGATAGAAACATATGATCTTTACATGTCCGTTCCCCAAAATCCTGTTTATTCTAATATACCTACAGCTGTTGGTGAGTTGACCTTCGCTATAGCCACCCAAACAGGTGCCACTTTCCACGTCAACCTTGCCTCAACGAATGATGCAAATCCATATGTTGATCCGATTGCAGGCTTGCCTATGGATCAATGCTGGGGCCATCCTGTCCACATGCAATACCACTATCATGGCTACTCCTGGAAGTGCTTTCCCAACCAGGGCAATGCGAATGAGCATTCCCCACTATTCGGCATTGCACTTGACGGTTTTGGCGTATTCGGTCCCCGCGGAGACGGTGGCGTGTTGCTGACCAACGAAGACCTGGACGTGTGTCATGGACATTCTGGGAAAATCGATTGGGACGGTATTCTCACAGACATGTATCACTATCATCTTAACAATGAATTTCCCTACGGACCTGGGTGCTTCCGGGGTACACAAATTGGTACCTTTTCTAGCAATGGAGACCCTTCAGCGACTTCGGCCGTGCCTGGACCTGTCCCTGTTCTGGGCGCCCTAGCCGCACTTCGCTACAGCCGCCGCTTGAAAAAACGGTGTCGGCCGCAGGCGACCCATCAGGAATAGGTCAAAGCTCACTCCACTGGCAAGGCGGGCGTAGCATCAAAATACATAAGGGCATTAAGGCATTACGGTGGGTCTATGGATGAATCCAAGCGACCACCCTCTACTTTGACGCACTCCAGCCATGCCGACCATCTGAGTCAGCACCTGAATCCCACTGATGCCATCTAGGCGCATTCGCTGAAGCCAGACCAATCCTCCACCCTTAAACCCTGCAACCGTTCGAACTCCCGCAGGTTCTGGGTGACAAGAACCCGTTGGCGGTGTAGGGCATGGCAGCCGATCAGCAGGTCATTGGCCCCGATCGGTTGGCCCAATCTGCCCAGGGCGGCCCGCTGCTCTCCGTACAGGGATGCCGCCTCTGCGGGCCAATCCTCCACAACCACCATCTCCAGAAAGCGATTCAGGGCTTCCTGATTTGTCTCCCGGCGAGTCGGTGCCGCCAGGCTGATACCGAACTGAAGTTCGGCCACCACCACGGCAGAGATGCCAATCTGTTCGGGAGGTATCTCCTGAATCCGCTCCCGGACGCTCGGCACCCGACCGGTGATGACGTGAATACAGGCATTGGTATCCAGCATGGTGTGGATCACCAGCCCAACGCCTCCTCGCCAACCAGTTGATCGTCGATATCGGCGGGAAAGTCCGCATCGAACGTGCCACAGGTGGCGAAGTAATCAGCCCAATCCCTTGGTTTGGGCCGCACCGTGAGTTGATCTCCATGCTTTTCGATCAGGACTTGATCACCAGCGAACTCCATGTCGCGCGGCAGCCGGATCGCCTGATTGCGGCCGTTGCGAAAGATGCTGGCGACTCGCACATCACGGGATGGGTTCACGGGTAGCCTGCGGGGTCCAGTCCAGCTTAGAGCTGGCATAGGTCTGTTGCCTAGGCCTGCTGGCACCTGCCCACCCCGTCCTCCCCCTGCCCGGGTATGGCCGATGACCAAGAACGCTGCAGCTGATGTGGCAGGCCATGCCCATTGGGTGGATGCCGCCGAACCAAGCTGGGTAATCAGGAAAACTTATCGTCCAATGACGATAGGCAGCAAGCCTGGGGCTACACAGAATATAAAAGTATTTTTTCAATCAACATGGATTTACAACCCACTGACAAACGGAACACCAATTCGCCCATTGCTAGCGCTAAAGATATTAGAAAATTTAAATTCATGCCATTAAGACGTCGCTTATTCAGGATCTTTATTATAGCTAGTCTGCCGCTTACAGCTGTGCCTAGCCTTGCTCATATGTTCCCTCACGACCCTAGCTCGCCAAGTTTTCTGAAGACGCCGACCACCGGAACGGGATTCGATGTGCCTGCTAAAAACCAAACATTTCTATGTAGTTCTTTCGCAGGGTTCAATACTACTGGCATAAGCATCACAAAGCCTGACACCCCGTGGGTTGATGGTCAAAAAGTGATCTCCGCACAAATCCCGTATGTCGAAGGGGAAGTAGGTTGGAACCCCGTATTCAATACTTGGGTGGAGAATGGGGTGCGCTATTTCACGGGCAATGGTGTTCCCAATCACCCAACTGGCCAGTTTCCGTTAACCACCGGCCAGGATGCGTATCCGTACTATGCAGCGCTGCCAGATCCTTATGGAGAATATGCAAATGCGGCAGAATTACCGATGGGAGAATATGATCTTTATATGTCTGTTCCTGCAAATCCCACTTATTCTGAAACCCCTACCTGCTTCAGCGATTTGACAATAGCTATATCCACCCAAACCGGTCCTGTTTTTGACGCCAACATTGCCGTATCGAGTGACCCCCTCTATGTTGATCCGATAGCAGACTTGCCTCTGGATTCATGCTGGGGCCATCCCATACAACTTCGATACCACTATCATGGCTACTCATGGAAGTGCTTTCCCGACCAGGGCGATGTAAATGAGCATTCCCCAATAATGGGAATTGCCCTTGACGGTTTTGGCGTATTCGGTCCCCGCGGAGATGGTGGTGTGTTGCTGACCAACGAAGACCTGGACGTGTGTCATGGACACACAGGTAATATCACTTGGGATGGTTTTCTAAGAGACATGTATCACTATCACCTTAACAATGAATTTCCCTATGGGCCTGGGTGCTATCGGGGTACGGAAATAGGTGTCTTTTCTACCAGTGGTGATCCTTCACCTTCTCCTTCGGAAGTACCTGGGCCAGTTCCTTTCCTGGGAGCCTTGGCCGCCCTTCGCTGCAGCCGCCGCCTGCGGAACCGGTGTCGGCTGCAGGCGACCCGCAACGAATAGGTCGACGCTCACGCCACTGGCAATGCGAATGGGGCCTAACGTCAAAATACAGAAGACGGCAGCGAGAGTTGTCTTCTACCCCGGGGGTAGTCGTCCACTTCTGATCTTGGCGTCGGCACGATTCAACAGCCGTCCGAGCCATCCAGCTTCTTGGCACGCCAGCGTTGTTTTTCATGGAGGGGTCAGGCGACGGCGGCCAACCCCAAGCGCCCTCCGCTCCTAGGCTGGCCCCCTCCCCTGGTTTTCCCTGCATGACTGCAACGCTTCATCCCCCCATCGCCCCCGGCACCGACCTGCGCGAGGTGTTCCGCGCCGCCTACGAGAACCGCTACACCTGGGAGCCGGGCTTTGGCGGCTACGGTGGTCGCTGCGTCTGGCAGCAGGGCGATCGCCGCGTTGAGGGTACCTTCCAGGTGGGCTCCGACCTCAAGGCCACGGTGGAGGGAGTTGAGGATGAGGAGATCAAAAAGGCCCTCGGCGCCCAGCTCTGGGAGGTGGCGATTCACCGGGTGCGCCGCAGCTTCGAGCAGACCCATGGCGAGAACACTTTCACCGCCGGTGACACCGATGCGGTGGGGACGGAGGTGATTGTGGGTGGCAAGAATGCCGGCGATCGTTATCGCATCAAGGACGATGTCGTGACGATGGTCCATCGCCACATCCACGGCGTCGTAGTGACGATCTTCACCCTCAGCACCACCGACACCGGATCTGGCTATCTCAGCCACACCTACACCAGCAGCTACAGCGACCCCGCCACCGGCGAGGCCAAAGGGGGCACCAGCACCTTCACCGATACCTTCACCCCCCTGACACCAACAGGACCCTGGGTTCTGGCCGAGCGGGTGGTGGTCACCGATGCAACGGAGACGGATGCCGGTGAAACGTCAGAAGGCCCCCTCAGCCAGACCTTCCTGTTCGAGGATCTGGCTCCGCTCGTCTGAGATTCATCTCGCCCGAGATTCATCAAGGCGGAGCGAGCCTCACCTGCATCGGGGTTGGGATTATAACCGTTATCTCAACGCTAGTTCGAAACCTTCAAAGGTCGAGTCAGGAGTTTTAGGGCTCCGGACTCGACCAAACCAATCTATTTTCGCCTAATTCAGTCTTCGAGGGCGGGCACATTCTTGAGCCGTTCATTGAGCTGCAGCGCCATCGATTGGCGTCCCACGGCCAGCACCTTGAGCGTGTCTTCATGCATGCGCAGTTGGGCATCCGCCACCTGCATGCCGCGCACCAGCTCCTTCATGTCATCCGGCAGGCTGTTGAGGTCATAACGCTTGCCTTCAAAGGTGAGCACCGGCGGCGCCTGATTGGGAGTTTCCATGGCAGGAATGGGCTTGCCGGCTCACAGTAGGAGCGGGGTTGGATCTGGCCTCCGGTTTATGCCTCGACCCTGATCAGTTGCCGCAGGCAGAGATCCCGGTAGCGCCCCCCCTGGGCCATCAGCGCGTCGTGGCTGCCGCGCTCGACGATGCGGCCCGCCTCCAGCACCACGATCTGATCGGCCTCCTGCACCGTCGCCAGCCGGTGGGCGATCACCAGCACCGTGCGGCCCTGCATCGCCCGACGCAGACCCTGTTGCACGGCCTCCTCGGATTCGGCATCCAAGGCACTGGTGGCCTCATCGAGCAGCAATACGGCCGGGTTGCCCAGCACGGCCCGGGCAATGGCGAGCCGCTGCAACTGCCCCCCGGAGAAATTGCTACCCCGCTCCTCAATGCGGCTGTCGTAGCCCCCAGGCAGGGCCTCGATGAAATCGGCGGCATTGGCCAGGCGGGCCGCCGCCACAACCTCCTCTCGGCTGGCGTTGCGGCCGAAGGCGATGGCCTCGGCCACCGTTCCGGAAAACACACTGCTTTGTTGGGGCACCAGGGCCACGGCCCGGCGCAGATCCCGGGCCCGCAGCTCCGCCAGATCGGCGCCATCAAGCAGCACCCTGCCCCTTTGGGCCGTGTTGAAACGCAGCAGCAGCGAGAACAGGGTGCTCTTGCCGGCGCCCGAGGGTCCCACCAGGGCCACCACCTGGCCGGGTTCGATCGTCAGATCGAGCTGGTGCAGCACCGGGCGCTCGGGGTCGTAGCCGAAGCTGACCCCCTCCAAGCGCAAGTCCCCCCGCACCGGTCCCAGCGCCCGGGCACCGGGGCGGTCGGGGGGTTCGATGGCCTCCAATTCGATGGCCTGCAGGCGCCGCAGCGAGGCTTTGCCCTGCTGAAACTCGTTGAAGTTGGTGGTGAGGTGGGAGATCGGGTCGATCAGCATCAGCAGGGCCGCCACGAAGCTGCTGAATCCCTGGCTGTTCAGACCACCGGACTGAATGCGGGCGGCACCCATCAACAGCACCGCCAGGATGCCAGTGGCCTCGATGAAGCCCACCACCGGATGCTGGGCGGCCAACAGCTTCAAGGTGCGGTAGCGGGCGCGGCGATGCTGGTCGACTTCGCTGTCAAAGCGCTGCTGCAGCCAGGGTTCGGCGGCAAAGGCGCGCACCAGTGGCAGCCCCGTGATCGCCTCCCCCAGCAAGGCGGCCAGATCGCTCACCTGTTTCTGGCTGCGTTCGGCGGCGGCCATCACCCGGGCGCCGAAACCGCTTACCAGCAGGGCGACCAAAGGGGCCAGCAGCAGGGTGGCCAGGGCCAGGGGCCAGTCGAGCCAGAGCATGTAGCCCAGCACCACAAGCAATTGCAGGGCGCTAGGGGTGCTGTCCTGGATGGTTTTGTAAATGACGTCGCCGACCCGATCGGCGTCTTCGGTGAGGCGATAAGTGAGATCTCCGGCCGAGAGTTTTTCGAGGGCCCCGAAATCCAGCTGCTGCAGGCGCGCGAACAGCTGGCGGCGCAGGTCCTGGCTGACCCGCAGGGCGGGACCCGCCAGCAGGGTGTCCTGGCCGAACTGGGCCAGCTTCTGCACCAGAAACACCGCCAAGGCCGCCGCCACGGTCTGCAGCACCCGGCGGAAGTCCCCGGCGCCGATGGCCGGAATCAGCTGGCCGGCGAGCCAGGCCAGCAGGGGCCAGCAGGCCACGAAGACCAACATGCAGAGACCGCCCAGGAGCAGTCGGCGCCGATGGGGCTTCAGCAGCGGCCAGAGTCTGCGGAAGCCGGCCGGCGAGGGTGCGAGCATCGACAAACCCTAAGGTCTCGCCCGTGAAGCTCGATCAGTTCCTCAAGTACCAGGGGCTGGCCGAAAGTGGCGGTGAGGCCAAGCAGCGCATCCAGAGGGGTGATGTGCGCGTGAATGGCGCCATCGAGCTGCGGCGGGGCCGGCAGCTCGTCGCCGGCGACCGGATCGAGGTCGATGGCCATGCCCTCAGCGTTCCAGAGGGCGTCTGAGCCCCGGGGGATCCGCGCACGGCGGTCTAACTTGGCCCGATCCACTCAGGGGGGTGTCGCTGGTGCGCAAGGCCGTCATTGCTGGCAACTGGAAGATGCACATGAATTGCGCGGAGGCCCGGGCCTTCGCCGAGTCCTTCCGCTCCCAGGTGGAGCATCTTCCTGATGATCGGCAGGTGGTTATCGCCCCCCCCTACCTGGCGATTCCCACCTTGAGTGAGGCTCTGCGAGGCAGTCCCGTGGCCATTGCCGCCCAGAACGTGCATTGGGACAAAAAAGGCGCCTATACCGGCATGGTGTCTGCCCCGATGCTGCTCGAGCATGGGGTCACCCACGCCATCGTCGGCCACAGCGAGCCGCGCAAGTACTACAGCGAAACTGACGAACAGATCAACCTGCGGGCCCGGACCGCTCAGATCTACGGCCTGATCCCGATTCTCTGTGTCGGCGAAAGCCTCGATCAACGCGAGGCCAAGGAAACCGAGCGGGTCATCCACCGACAGGTGGATCAGGGGCTTGAGGGCATCGCTCCCGAGCGTTTGATCGTGGCCTATGAGCCCATCTGGGCGATCGGCACCGGCAAGACCTGTGCCGCCGAGGAGGCCAACCGCATCTGTGGCCTGATTCGTGGCTGGGTTGGCGATCCCAATGTGATCGTCCAGTACGGCGGTTCGGTGACTCCCGCCACCATCGATGGCCTGATGGCCCAACCGGAGATCGATGGAGTCCTGGTCGGTGGCGCCTCCCTCGATCCCGTCAGTTTTGGCCGCATCGTCAATTACCAGGTGCCGGTTGGCGTGGGTTGAAGGAGAGGCGCGCTGTTGTCATCAACCTGAAATGAACGGTTGAATCGGCAAGATTTGTACTGGGAAAGACAAAAAAGTCGTCCAGACAGTTTCAATGGCCTACCCGACGAACGTCATCGGAGCCATGGCTGTTTCTGTTTGTTTCCCAACTCGTTTCAAAACGTCCCGGGGTTGTCGCAACCGTGTTGTGGTTGCCCTGGCCGCAGGGGGGCTTGGGCTTGTCGGAGCTGCGCCTGTTGGGGCCGTCAGTCTCAGCGCCTACTACAACAATTTGCAGCCCGTCACCAATTCGATGGGCCTATTGCCCAAATCTCCCGTTGGTCTTTACCAGCCTGGCGTCGCCCAGTGCCTGGGGGGCGCCACCTTGACGGCTCCTGCCTTCAACAGCTTTCTGAGCGCCTCCAATACCTATCTGGGCTGTAGCTGGGGCACTGCTCTCAATCCCGCATTCATGGGCGGTGATGCGGTGGCAACGATCACAAATATTGGTCTGAGTAACTATAACTTGAGCCTGACGCTGACCAATTTCAGTTTAAACAGCACCAACGTGCCACCCCCGGCGAATGAATATGTTTATGTCAATCTCTGGGAGAATATCGTTGGTTTGCCCATTAGTTCTACGGCGGTCTGGAGTGGCATTCTGAGTGCCGTTGGCACCTATGCCCGCACCAATGTCAACGATGTTCTTGGCATTGAACCGATTGCCACGGTGTTCGATTCCGGTTCAACGTCATGGGTGCCCGCTTCCAATTTCTTTGGGGGGATTCCGCCGGGACTGAGTGGACCCTTCAATGTCAGCACCAGCGTGAACAACCTCACGCCCTATGTGTACGGAGGCGGCAATCTGGGTGTTGGGGTGGAAACCATCCTGTTGATGAACAACCTTGATGGCGTCGGTGGCGACCAAATCCTTCTGCCCACCAGCCTGGAGCTGACGATGACCCTTCGAGATCCCTCCCCGTCGGCCCCGGACGTGCCGACTCCCCTGGCCGTTCCTGGCGTCGCGGCGGCGGGGTCCTGGAGCCGTCGCCTGCGCCGCCGCCGGGCCGGGAGCCGCGCCGGGTCGGGAGGCCACCAGGTCGGAATCCTCAAGGCGGCCCGCCATGGACGGTGAGGGCCGGAGGCCCCCCCTACTGTGGAAGTCCCATCAAACTTGATCCGATTCCCTCTTCCCGGTCCACCTCCAGCCCCAGTCGCCGACCGCGTCGCCTGGGCCCCCCCGCGGTAGCGGCGGCCCCCTCCGCCGGGCAGCCAGGGCGGCTTGCCGACGCCGGCCTGGCCCCAGCGCTTGGGGGCCAATCCGCCGAGCCTTCCCTTGAGGGTCGCTCCGACAAGCTGGTCGTTCAGGCTGCAGAAGCGGCGCTTGCCCCTGAATTTGCCGCCCTGGGGCTCTCCGAGCCCTTGGTCAAGGCCGTCGCCGCCAAGGGCTACCGCACCCCCTCGCCGATCCAGCGCCAGTGCATCCCGGCGGTTCTCGAGGGGCGCGATGTCATGGCGGCGGCCCAGACCGGAACCGGAAAGACCGCCGGCTTCACCTTGCCGTTGCTGGAGCGGTTGCGCCATGGTCCCCACGCCCGCGCCGGGGTGGTCAGGGCCCTGGTGCTGACACCGACCCGGGAGCTGGCCGCCCAGGTGGCCGACAGCGTGGTTGCCTACGGCCGCTATCTCGATCTACGCAGCGATGTGGTGTTTGGTGGCGTGAGCCCCAATCCCCAGATCAGCCGCCTGCGCCATGGCACCGATGTGTTGGTGGCCACTCCGGGCCGCCTGATGGATCTGCAGCAGCAGGGGGCCCTCAAGCTCGACCGGGTCGAAATCTTGGTGCTCGATGAAGCGGATCGCATGCTCGACATGGGCTTCATCCGGGACATTCGCCGGATCCTGGCCCTGATGCCAGCCCAGCGACAGAACCTGCTGTTTTCGGCCACCTTTTCTGCCGAAATCCGCCAGCTGGCCACGGGCCTGTTGCATCAGCCCGTGCAGTTGCAGGCCACACCGGAGAACCAGGCGGCCCCCCTGGTGCATCAGGTGCAGCACCCCTGCGACATGGCCCGCAAGCCCGACCTGCTCTGCCACCTGATCCAAAGCCAGGATTGGCAGCAGGTGCTGGTGTTTTCCCGCACCAAACATGGCGCCAATCGTCTGGCGGAACGCTTGGAGAAGGAGGGGCTTTCGGCTGCTGCCATCCACGGCAACAAGAGCCAGGGGGCCCGCACGCGGGCGTTGTCCGGTTTCAAGAGCGGGGAGGTGAGGGTGCTGGTGGCCACCGACATCGCCGCCCGGGGCATCGACATCCATCAGTTGCCCCATGTGGTGAATCTCGATCTCCCCAACGTGGCCGAGGACTACGTGCATCGGATCGGTCGCACCGGCCGGGCCGGCCAGACGGGCCATGCCGTCTCGCTGGTGGCTGCCGAGGAGCATGAGCTGCTGCGGGCCATCGAACGGCTCACCGGGGCGCCGCTTCCCCGCCAGGAGGTTCCAGGTTTCGAACCGACGGTGCTCTCCGCCCCTCCGCTCGATCTCAGCGGCGGCCGCGGTCGCTCCCGCCCCCCGGGGGGGCGGCCGGCGGCGGGGCGCTCGCTCGCTGCCCGCGGCGACGGGGCTGGGCGAGGACGGCGCTCCGAGGGGCGATCCGATCGCCGTGGTGAGGGGCGCTCGGAGGGACGTTCCGGCGGTTCCGGTCGCGGTGGCAGTGCCGGTCGCGGCGGTGGGCGGGCCGGCTGAATGGCAGCGACGGCGACAGTTTCCCAGGGCCGCTTCGATTGCAGTGGGACACGTTCAGTCCATTGCCATGCCCTACGAACCCGGATCCCCTGAATGTCGCGTCCTGATCGACTGCAAAGCGCAGATCGAGACGATGCTCCTGGCTCTCTCTCGCATCGATAACAGCCGCCACATCCGTGACCAACTGGTGTCGGTGCATAACCAGTTGGAGGGTCTGCACGAATTGCATCGCCGTCAGCCCCTGGCCGCCATGGCCGTGGAATGAGGCAAGCCCTGGGCGCCTGCCTAGGATTCACCCTGCTTCAGCGGTGATCGCCGCTTCCGCCTCGCCATGGCCCCAGCTGCTTCCCAGGTCGCCGTCGCTGACACTCTCGAATCACCGGGTGCAGCCTGGGAAGCGGTGATCGGCTTAGAAACCCATGTGCAGCTGGGTACCGCCAGCAAGATCTTCAGCCCCGCCTCCACCACGTTTGGGGATGACCCCAACACCCACATCGACCCCGTGGTCTGTGGCTTGCCGGGCACCCTGCCGGTTCTCAATGCCAAGGTGCTCGAATATGCGGTCAAGGCGGCCTTGGCCCTGAACCTCAAGGTGGCCGAGCACAGCAAGTTCGACCGCAAGCAATACTTTTATCCTGATCTGCCCAAGAACTATCAAATTTCCCAGTTCGACCAACCCATCGCCGAAGACGGCTGGATCGAGGTCGAGGTGGCGGAAAAAGGCAAAGACACCTATCTCAAAACCATCGGCATCGAGCGCCTGCACATGGAAGAAGATGCCGGCAAGTTGGTGCATGCCGGCAGCGATCGCCTGGCGGGCAGCAGCCATTCGCTGGTGGATTACAACCGCGCTGGAGTCGCCTTGGCTGAAATCGTCAGCAAGCCCGATTTACGCACGGGCCGCGAAGCTGCCGAATACGCCTCCGAGATTCGCCGCATCATGCGCTATCTGGGCGTCTCCGACGGCAACATGCAGGAGGGCTCCTTGCGCTGCGACGTCAACATCTCGGTGCGGCGCGGACCGGAGGCGCCCTTTGGCGTGAAGGTGGAGATCAAGAACATGAATTCCTTCTCGGCGATTCAGAAGGCCTGTGACTATGAAATTCAACGTCAGATCAAGGCGATTGAAGCAGGCGAGCCGATCGTGCAGGAAACCCGCCTCTGGGATGAGGGCAAGCAACTGACCAAGAGCATGCGAACCAAGGAGGGATCCAGCGACTATCGCTATTTCCCGGAACCGGATCTGGGCCCCATTGAGGTGAGCGAAGCCCAGCGCCAGTCCTGGTTGGCCGAATTGCCCGAGCTGCCCGCCGCCAAGCGGCACCGCTACGCCGACCAGTTGGGCTTGTCGATCTACGACGCCCGGGTGCTCACCGATGAGCGGGCCATGGCCGAATACTTCGAGGCGGCGGTGGCCGCCGGCGCCGATGCCAAATCCGCCGCCAACTGGATCTGCGGCGACATCGCCGCCCATGTCAACGCCAACCGCCTCGATTACGCCAGCCTGCCCCTGACTCCCCAATCCCTGGCCGAATTGGTGGGTTTGATCGACGCCAACACCATCAGCGGCAAGATCGCCAAGGAGATCCTGCCCGAGCTGCTGGAGAAGGGAGGATCCGCCGCCGCGATCGTTGAGGCCAGGGGCCTGGGCATGATCAGCGATCCGGCGGCGATCACCGCGATCGTTATGGAGCTGCTGGCCGCCCATCCCGGCGAGGTGGAGGCCTTTCGGGGCGGCAAGACCAAATTGCAGGGCTTCTTTGTCGGTCAGCTGATGAAGCAGACCGGCGGTCGCGCCGACCCCAAACTCGCCAATCAGATCCTGATGGCCCAGCTCAAGGGCTGAGGCTTCTGCTGATCATGGGGCGGGGTCTCACTCCAGGCTGGCCCAACCATTCCCGACTTGATGATCAGATCACTGCTTTGGATCTCTTTCAGGCTTGGGCTCTGCCTGGCTCCTGGGTGTGCCCAACAAGCTCAGGAGCGCCGCCGTGAACGTCACGGAGCTTGAAGGGCCATCAAAATCCCGATGGCGCGGTTGCAGGGCCAAGGCTCCTGTCTGCCCCAGGGCCAGACCCCATCGACTGGGCTCAGCTCACGGCCAGCGATTCGGATCCAAGGTGTCCGGTCGCCTTCATGGCGCCGGGGCTGGCGGCTGCTCCAGCGGGGCCGGCAGCGGCACACCCAGGGCTGCGGCCAGTTGCTCCACCAGCCCCGCCTGATCGCCGTCGTTGGCGATCAGGCGATCGGCGAGAGCCTGTTTGCGTTCCAGAGGCCATTGGGCGGCGATGCGGGCCTGGGCCTCTTCGTCCCGCAGTCCGTCGCGGGCGATCAGGCGCTGGCGTTGCTGTTCGGGGCGGCAGGTCACCAGCCAGACCTCGTCGCACAGGCTTTCGAGGCCGGCCTCAAACAGCAATGGAATCATCAGCACCAGCACCGGCGCGTCGGCCCGTTGCGCCAGTTCGGCCTCAAAGCGTTGCCGCACCAGCGGATGCACCAGTTGCTCCAGCCAGCGGCGCTCGGCCGCATCGGCGAACACCAGGCGCGCCAAGGCGGCCCGATCGATGCTGACGCCGCTGGCTGACGCATCGGCCTCGCCCCCGTTGTCCCCCTGGGGGGCGGCGACACAGTCGCCGTAGCGAGCCAGGACGGCCAGGGTGGCGGGGCTGCCCGGGGCCAGGGCGTCGCGGGCGTAGCGATCCGCATCCAGCACCGGCAGCAGGAAGCGCTGGGCCAGCAGTTCGCCCACGGTGCTTTTGCCCGTGGCGATGCCGCCGGTGAGGCCGATGCGGCGTTGCTGGGGGTGCCTCAAGCGCTCGCTGCTCACGGGGCGGAGATTCGGCTGGCAGATCGTCCATCCTGGCGGGCCGAGAGGAGGCGGGCTGCCTCCCGGGCCTGCCCCCCGGCATCCAAGCCCAACCGATCCGCATCGAGGGAAGGGCATCGGTCGATCCGGCCTCAAAAGGCGCCGGCGCTTCGGGCGAGAAGATGGCCGGGTCTGCCTTGCCCCCAGCGCCGTGCCCGATTCGCCCGCGTCCGGTTCCCATCCCGTGCCAGCAGAGAGCCCGCGCGCCCAGGACGGCACCACCCCTGGCTGGACGCCCCTGGCCGGCGGCATCACCGCCCCCAGCGGCTTTCTGGCTGCGGGCATCACGGCGGGCCTGAAGCCCTCCGGCAATGCCGACCTCTCGCTGTTGTTGGCGCCGGTGGGGGCGGTGGCGGCGGGCAGCTTCACCCTCAACCGGGTGCGGGCCGCCTGTGTGGATCTCTGCGCCCAACGGCTGGCGGCCCGCGGGGGCCAGGTGCGGGCGGTGTTGACCAATTCGGGCCAGGCCAATGCCTGCACCGGCGAGAGGGGCCTGGCCGACAGCCTGATCGCCACGGCCGAGCTGGCTCGGCGGCTGCATCTGGAGAGTGAAGAGGTGTTGATCTGCTCCACCGGCGTGATCGGCGTACCGATCCCGATGGACACCCTGGTGGCGGGGCTGGATCCGCTGGTGGCGGCCCTGTCCCCCCAGGGCGGTGAGGCGGCGGCCCGGGCGATTCTGACCACCGATCTGGTCGATAAGCAGATCGCCCTGGAGGCCGATCTGGGGGGGCGCCGCGTGCGGATCGGCGGCATGGCCAAGGGATCGGGAATGATTCACCCCAACATGGCCACGATGCTGGCCTATCTCAGTTGTGATGCCGGCGTGCCGTCGGATCCCTGGCAGGCCATGGTGCAGCGGGCGGTGGATCGCTCCTTCAATGCGATCACCGTCGATGGCGACACCAGCACCAATGACACCTTCCTGGCCCTTGCCGCCGGCGAGCCCCTCGATCCGGGCCACTGGGAGGCCTTGGAGGTTGGCCTGACGGCGGTGGCGCAACATCTGGCCCGGGCCATCGCCCGCGATGGCGAGGGCGCCACCTGCCTGATCGAGGTGCAGGTGGAGGGGGCCGCCGATGAGGCCGGTGCCCGCGCCATCGCCCGCACCGTCTGCGGCTCGTCGCTGGTGAAGTGCGCCGTGCACGGCCGCGATCCCAACTGGGGCCGCATCGTGGCCGCCGCCGGCCGCGCCGGTGCCCCCATGGATCCGGCGGCCGTGGCCCTCTGGCTGGGCGACCACCAGCTGATGGCCGCGGGCCAGCCCCTGCCTTTCGATCGCTCCGCCGCCAGCGCTTACCTGCGCGAGCGCGCCGCCGGCACCTACCTGGGCGGCAGCGGCGCCGGAGGCGACACCGTGCTGATCCGCCTGCAGCTGGGCAGCGGCCCAGGCTCAGGCGTGGCCTGGGGCT
>JBEIVL010000011.1:0-41551 GCA_040373885.1 Aphanothece sp. | reverse complement strand
GGCCGCCCAGCCCCCCTCCATGACACCAGCCAGCAACTCCGTCCCCACCGCAATCCAGCCGAAGCCCGTGAAGTCGCTCAACCCCTATCGGGCCTGGCTGCGGGGGGTGCCGGTCAAGTGGCGGGTGCTGCTGGCGGTGGCGCCATTCACCGTGTTGTTTGGGCTGCTGGAGGTGTTGTTCCATGAGCTGGGCTGGGAATTGTGGAAATTCGACTCCCTGACGGGCTCGTTGCTGGGGGCCGCCAGCTTCATCCTGGCCCTGGTGCTGAGCGGCACCTTGGGCCAGTACCACGCCTGTGAGGAGATGGTGCTGGAGCTGATCAATGAAGCGGAAGCCATCAACGATCGCTTGGCGGTCCATGGCGTCGCGGCCCCCACGCTTGATGCCACCAGGATTCGTTCGGCCCTGGCGGCCACCCTTGCAGCGGTTCGCCATTGGCTGCTCAACAAGTCCGTCTGGGATGAAGTGCAGCAATCCTTGAACGAATTGAACGCCTCGTTGTCGGAATTAGAGGCGGCGGGTCGCTCGGATGCCAACAACCCCAGCCTGGCCAATCTGGCCAAGATGCGCCTGTTGCTGAGCCGCATCTCCAGCAACCGCGACCATGACTTCATCGCCCCGGCCTATGCGTTGCTAGAGCTGTTTCTGCTGGGGGTGGTGGTGGCCTTGCTGCTGATCGGGGCCGATAACTTTGGCGAAAACCTGGTGGTGTCGAGCTTTTTGTTCACCTCCTTTCTCTACCTCGTCTTTTTGATCCGCGATCTCGACAATCCTTTTGAATACGACGGCAGCAGCAGCGTTGATGTCGACCTGGCTCCTTTGCAGCAATGCGAACAACGTCTGCGTCAGATCGTTGCCGGGGCAGCGTGATCTGAGGGCAACAACAGTTCATGCGGGCATCACGCTCTGAGAGAAGCGACTTCAATAATCAAGTATCGTTTTTGGGGCTCAGTACTGTAGGGTAAGAGATTGCCGCAAGGCCAGAGGCAATTATGGCTCGCCACTCCTGTTCATTTATTGTTTCTGTTGATATTGACAACCTGCCAAGCCTAATTATAACATCCTTACAGGATTGCGAATTAGATGTTCAATACCAGGAAGCTGATTACATTATGGCTCGTGAGATCCCTGGTGGTGTTTCTTTTTCTAAGCTAGTGACCGTGGAAGCATTGATTGATCAATCGACATCCACAGAAACGGAAGCTCGCTTCAGCCTTGTGGTTAAAAACGAGGAACAACAACTCCCCCTTGAGAATCACTGTCATCAGACGTTTGAATTCATCAAGCAGGAAATTGAACAGAGCCGGCATTGGCATTTGATTGAAACTCTGGCGGGCTAGAATTTGGCCGAGATGCGTACTGGCGAGAGCATCTTGTTGTGCAACATCCTGTCCGTGTCGTCGTTGACTCAAAGAGGCCGACTGAATGCGAGCGTGGAGATCCCTGTTTTGGCATGGCCAATCGGGTTGAAAGCACAAACCAGGATGTCAGTTCCGGCTTGAGACCTCAGCGCCAATACGGCCATATCCCAAGCGCCCCAGCAGCGGGCCCGCCATGGCCGTGGTGATCAAGGCCATCATCACCATCACCGTAAACAGGGCCGGGCCGATCACCCCCAGGCTCAAGCCCACGTTCAACACCACCAGCTCGGTGAGGCCCCGGGTGTTCATCAACCAGCCCACCGCCTGGGCCTCCCGGGCCGGCAATCCCGCCAACCGCGCCACACCCCAGCAACCCAGATATTTACCGCCGATGGCGACCACCAGGACAGCCCCCAGGGCCAGCAGCATGGTGGGGCCCTGCAGAACCGACACCGTGGTGCGCAAGCCGCTGATGGCGAAGAAGATCGGCAACAGCAAGGTGACCACCAACTGCTCGGTCTGCAGCTGCAGGCGCCGCTGCAAAGGGCCATAGCGGGGCAGGGCCAAACCAAATAAAAAGGCACCAAAAATATAATGAACACCGGTCATCTCAGTCACAATCGCCGAAAGGATCGCCCCAGCCAGCACCAGGGCCAGCAAGGCCGGATCCAGCTGACGCTTGCGGCGGTAGTGGCGTTCGAGCCGGGCCATCAACGGCCGCAAGCCCACCAGCAACACCAGGGCCCAGAGGCCGGTGAGCAGCAAGGCGGGCCAGGCCCCAGCCAGAGTGCCGCTGTGACTGAAGGAAATCACCCCCGCCAGCAGCAACCAACCGAGGATGTCGTCGATGGCGGCGCAGGTGATCACCAACTGGCCCAACGGAATCGCCAGCAAGCCCCGTTCCTTGAGGATGCGGGCCAGCACCGGAAATGCCGTGATCGCCATGGCCGTTCCCATAAACAACGAACCGGTCACCACGCTCTTGTGGGGCAGTAATTCCGGGGCGACCTGCTCTAGGGCCAGGCCCAGCAAGATCCCCAGCAACAACGGCAACAGCACCCCCACCAACGACACGCGACTGGCCAGGGGCACCCGGCCCCGCAATTGCTCCGGCTGCACCTCCAGCCCAATCAGAAACATGAACAGAATCAATCCCAGCTGGGCCAGCAGGTTCAACTGCTCCAACACCGGGGCGGGAAACAGCAGCGATTGGCTGGCGGGCAACACGGCCCCCAACAACGACGGGCCGAGGGCAATGCCGCCAAGGATCTCGCCAATCACCGGGGGCTGGCCCACCTGGGCCATCAAGCGGCCCAACAGCTTGCTGACCACCATGATCAGGGCCACATCCACCAGCACGGTGGAGAGGACAGAGAGGGGGGGCAGAACAAAAGCCGGGGGTGGAGCCAGGGCAGCGGCCATAACAGGCAGGACTGCGAACGTCACCCTTCAGGTCTCCGCCGCGTGATAACTGCTGCGCACCAGGGGGCCACTGCGCACCTGATCAAAGCCCAGGCGGCGGGCGGTTTCGGCCAGGGCCTCGAACTCCTCGGGCTGCCAGTAGCGGGCCACCGGCATGTGGGCCAGGGAGGGCCGCAGATACTGGCCCAAGGTGAGCCGCTGGCAATCGACGGCACGCAGATCCACCATCGCCTGCTCCACCTCCACCTCCGTTTCCCCCAGCCCCAGCATCAAGCCCGACTTGGTGGGGATATGGGGGGCCTGTTGCCTTGCCGCCGCCAGCAGGCCCAACGAGCGCTCGTAGGTGGCGCCCCGGCGCACCTCGCCCTGCAACCTCTTCACCGTCTCCAAGTTGTGGTTGAAGCACACCGGCTCGGCCTCCAGCACCTGGCGCAAGCGCCGGTTCTGGGCCGAGCGGCCCTCGGTCTCATCGCGGTGGCCGCCCCAGAAATCGGGGGTCAACACCTCGATCTGCACGGCCGGGTCGCGGCGGCGGATCGCCGCCATCGTTCCCGTGAACAGGCAGGCGCCGTGGTCTTCCAGGTCGTCGCGGGCCACGGCCGTCAGCACCACATAACGCAACTGCAGGGTGCTCACCGCCTCGGCCACCCGCTCGGCCTCGGCCGCATCAAAGGGCGCCGGGGCCTCGCCCTTGTCCACCTGGCAAAAAGCGCAGCTGCGCGTGCAGATCGGCCCGCCCAACAAAAACGTGGCCGTGCCGGCCGCATAGCACTCGGCCCGGTTGGGGCAGCGGCCCTCCTCGCAGATGGTGTGCAGACGCTGCTCGCGCACCACCGCCTGCACCCCCTCCAGGGCGGAGGCATCCCCCACTGGCCGCCTTAACCACTCAGGCAAACGTTCAGTGGGCCGTTGATCGCTGTAGCGGGTTCTGGTTTGAGCCATGGCTAATCCACTCGTGGGGCGATTCCAAGGATCATTTCGCGGGTCATTTCGCGGCTGATTGCGCGGGTGATTGCGCGGGTCACTCCACGGGGCGACGGCCCTCAAGGGCCCGGGCCAGGGTCACCTGATCGGCGTACTCCAGCTCGCCCCCCATCGGCAAACCGTAGGCAATCCGGCTGACGGTGGTGAAGGGTTTGAGCAGGCGGGCGAGATAGAGGCTGGTGGTATCGCCCTCGACGCTAGGAGTGAGGGCCAGAATCACCTCGGTGATCTGCTCCCGATCGATGCGGCGCACCAGGGGCTGGAGCCGCAGCAGCTCGGGGCCGATGCCATCCATGGGCGAAATCAGCCCCCCCAGCACGTGATAGGCCCCGTGGTACTCGCGGGTGCGCTCCATGGCGAGGAGATCGCGGGAATCGGCCACCACACAAATCTGGCCGTTGCCTCGCTTCTCATCGCGGCAGAGATCGCACAGCGGCTCGGCCGAAAGATGGAAGCAGCGCTGGCATTCGCCCACCTGGCTGCGGGCCGCCAGCAGGGCGGCGGCGAAGGCCTGGATCTGCTCCTCGGGCTGGCGCAGCAGATGCAGGGCCAAGCGCTGGGCCGTGCGTGGACCGATGCCGGGCAGACGCTCGAACTGGTCGATCAGCCGGGCCAGGGGTCGGGTGAAACCGCTCAGGGCTATGCCGCCAGGGATGCGAAATCTAGGCAAAGGGCCGCCGGGTCGCTCCCTCCCAGGGATGGCCTCCAGGCGGTTCGAACCGGCCCCAGGGCAAGGCCGGGCTTGATGAACCCGATCACTCAGAAGATCACTGTCATGGCTCTGCCATGCCTGAATCAGGTTGCCATGCCTGGATCAAGGTGAGCTGAACAAGTTCAGGGGCGCCGCCGATGAACGTCACGGCGGCGCTGATGGCTCAGAGGCAGGGAACAGCGCCGGGCCAGAATGAAACCGTTCTCATCACCGGTCCATGGCTGCACCCTCCGCCCGTGCTCTCCCGCTGGCGAGCGGATCCCCCTGGGGACTGTCGTTGGCTCGGCCGCTTCTGGCCTTGCTCCTGGCGGTGACGCTGACCCTGGGGGCCACAGGCTGCAGTGCCATGGCCGCCGGTCTCAACAGCTTCCAGAGCCCTGACGGCCGCTACGCCTTTCTCTATCCCACCGGCTGGACCCGGGTGCAGGTCAACGGCGGGCCCCAGGTGGTCTTCCACGACCTGATCAATAGCGATGAAACGCTTTCGCTGGTGATCTCCGAGGTGAACAGCACCAACGGCCTCGACAGCCTTGACAGCGCCGCGGCGGTGGGGGAAAAACTGGGCTCGATCGTGATTGCTCCCGCCGGCAGTGGGCGGCAGGCCGAACTGGTGCAGGCGACCGAGCGGCAGCAGGACGGCCGCACCTTCTACGACCTCGAATACAGCGTCCATCTGGCCGATCGCAACCGCCATGAACTGGCGACCGTGGTGGTGGATCGGGGTCGCCTCTATACCCTGGCCACCAGCACGAACGAGGCCCGCTGGTCCAAGGTCAAGCCCCTCTTCGAGCAGGTGATCAGCTCCTTCCGTCTGCGCACCTGACCGTGACCGGCTCCGGCTCTGCCGATGCGGAGCCGGTCGTCGTCGTTGGCGCTGGCCTCACCGCCGGCCTGATTGCCTTGGCCCTGGCCCGCCGGGGCCTGGCCGTGATGCAGGTGGCACCTTGCAACGCTGATCCAACCGCCGCCACCCCCACCGGCTCTATCGGCGCCGCTGGTCGTGCCTCTGGTCCCCTATCGCCACCAGGGAACGCCACGGGTCCGGCCAGGAGCAATGGGTCCACAGCTCAGACCGGCCAGTGGAGCGCCAGTTGCAGCGCTACCAGCCTCAGCGCCACCAGCCTCAGCTACGGCAGCCTCAGCCTCGGCAGCAGCGGGCGCGGGTGGCGCAGGCTCGAACGGCTGCATGGCCCCCTGGGCTTCAGCCGCTGCGGATTGAAGCTGCACGACCAGGGCTGGCTGGGTCGCCGACTGACCCTGGCGGCCAGCCGCGTTGATGCCCTGACCCTGATGGCGGCCCTTCCCAAGGCCCTCGCAGCCATGGGCGTGCAACGGCTGCCGGCCTTGGTCCAGCGGCTTGAGCCAGGCAGCGACGCCACCTGGCGCCTGCATCTGGCGGATCCGCTGCAGGCCTTGGAGCCCCGGGGAGTTCTGGTGGGAGTGGACTCCCCCCCCCCCCACGCATCGATCCTGGAGGCGCGGCAGGTGGTTCTGGCGGCCGGGGCCGGCTGCCTGGAGCTCTGGCCGCCCCTCGCCGAACAGCTCTCAATCAGCTGGGCCGGGGTCCTGGCCCTGGAGATCAATCCAGGCGCCAACCCCTGGCTGGAGCAGGTGGCCCGGGGGCGGTTGGTGTTGAACCGCACCGAAGAGCGCATTGCGTTGGAAAATCAGGCCGGCGCTCTGAAGCAAGAGCGCTGGATCGTTGATACCAGCGCCGCCCCCTGGGGCCCGAAGGGGGTCCTGGTGGGCCAGATCAGCCTGGTGCAGCCCCTCGATGGGGGCCATGTCGCCCCCGATCCTGTGCCAATGGAGATGCGCCTGCGACAGGGATTGTCGGCATGGGATCCCCATCTGGCCGCCCTGGAGGCTCCCTACAGACAAACTCCTGTGGTCTTTGGTCTTCAGGGTCAGGCCCTGGTGGGTCCGGTTCCAGAAGCAGCGGGGCTGTGGACTTTTACGGGCTTTCGCAGTCCCTTCTCCACCGCCCCCCAGCTGGCCGAAACGCTGGCGCAACGTCTGGCGGCAAAAGTCTTTGAGAACGGCAACCTGGAATAACCCAATCAGAACGTCGATCAGAAACCCGATCAGAACAAATAACGTTCGCCCGCCGTTCTGCTGGGAATCTCCCCCTTGGGTTCAGCCTGGCTCTCCCTGTCGGTGGAAGAGGGGGAGGCGGAGGAACTGGCATCGAGGGGCTGGGGCCAGTCGACCTCCCAATAACTGATCCCGTTTTGATCAAAGGGCCTGCCGCCCAGCTGCTTGGTCTGCAACTGCGTGCCACCAAGGGCTGTGACCATGCCGCCCAGATCCATGGGACCCATGTCCGTCTGGACCTCCTTGCCCATCATCACCAGCACCGCTGGCAAACGCACCAGGGTGTCAGGACGGCCCAGCTTGAGAAACAGGGCACGCAGGGCGAGTTGTTGGCGCTCAAGACGACCAATATCTCCGGCTTCGTCGTGACGAAAGCGCAGAAAACCCTCAAGATCCTTGCCCTTGAGCAACTGGAGACCTGGCTGAAGATCGATATTCAAGCCCTGGCTGTTATCAACATATTGCATCCGCTTTGGCACATTGATTTCCAAGCCGCCGAGCATATCGCCGAGACTTCTAACCGCCGCCAGGTTGATGACGATATAGTGCTGAATCGATCGTCCCATGCGAGTTGAAACTTCCTGCTTGACAGCATCAATACCACCAAGCGAATAAAGAGCATTGATTTTGATTGGACCATAGGTCTCGGCTTCGATATAGGAATCACGGGGAATCTGCACCACATCCGTCACACCATTTTCCACCTTGACCAAGGCGATTACATCAGTATTTCCACCTCCCACATCGGTTCCAAGCAAAAGAATCGTCTGCCCCTCACTGTTCATCCAGCCCCGGAACGCCCCCGGCAAGGCGGCGGCCTGATCGTGGCGTTGTTGAAACAGCTGGGCCAGGGGATGGACCACCAACAAGCCCAGCAACAGCCCCAGGGGCATGGCCATCAACACCAACAGGCTGCGGGAGCCAAGCAGCCGACGGAACCTGGAGGGATTGGGACGCAGGGGTGGAGACGGTGGGGGCATGGCGGGGCTGCGAGGCTCAGAGCCTCAGCGCCGGGGAACTCAAGCCTGCCTGCACCCGCCAGAGATCGGCATAGGCCTGACCTCGCTCCAGCAGATCTTCATGGCGACCCGTTTCAACAATGCGACCGTTCTGCATGACCACAATGCGATCGGCGCGACGCACCGTGCTGAGTCGATGGGCGATCACGACAGTGGTGCGATGTTCAGTGATCAGATCGAGGGAACGTTGAATCGCCGCCTCGGTTTCATTGTCAACGGCCGCCGTGGCCTCATCGAGAATCAGCACGGGCGGATCCTTGAGGATGGCCCTAGCCAGGGCAAGGCGTTGGCGCTGCCCGCCGGAAAGTTTTTGGCCCCGTTCGCCGACAATCGTGTCGTAGCCGTAGGGAAGTTCGGCAATGAAGCCATCGGCCTCGGCCAACCTGGCCGCCTGTTCAATGGCGGATCTCGCCGCCCCGAAACTTCCGTAGGCAATGTTCTCGGCAACGGTGCCATGGAATAGAAACACCTCCTGGCTCACCAGGCCAATCGCCCGGCGCAGATCATCCAGGCGCAGGGTGTTGATGGGCACGCCATCCAACAGGATGCGACCGGCATTGATCTCATAGAGCCGCAGCAGCAGCTTGACGATGGTGCTTTTACCGGAGCCGGTGGCTCCGACAATCCCAAGGGTGGAGCCGGCCGGCACCACCAGATCCAATCCCTCCAGCAGGGGAGGACGCTCGGGATAGGCGAATCCAACCCCTTCAAAGCGCAATTCACCCCGCACCGAAGCCAGGGGTAAGGGTCGATCGCCCGAGGGAATGGCGATCGGAGTATCCAGGAGATCCAACACCCTGGTGGTGGAAGCCATGGCCCGCTGGTAATCATCCAACGTGCGGCCCAGGGTGGTGAGGGGCCAAAGCAAACGCTGGGTGATGAACACCAGAAAGCTATAGCTGCCCACGGCAATCACGCCGCGCCAGGCCTGAAGCCCCCCTACGACCAAAATCGTGAGAAAAGCAAAGAGAATCGCATAGCGAATCAGGGGCACAAATGCCGCCGAAAGACGTATAGCGCGGCGGTTGCTGAGGCGATAGGCATGACTGAGATCTTCGAGGCGCTGGCGCTCCCAATCCTCAGCCACATAGCTCTTGATCGTCTGAATGCCGCCGATGTTGTTCGCCAGTTGACTGGCCATGTCTCCTGCTTTTTCGCGGACATCCCGGTAACGCGGTGCTAATCGCGATTGGAAGAATAATGAACCCCACAGAATCAGGGGAATCGGTAGGAACGAAAGACCCGCCACCATCGGTGAAAGCGCAAACATGCTGGCCCCGACGGCCAACACCGTGGTGATCAACTGCAGGATTTCATTGGCGCCTTGATCGAGAAAGCGCTCAAGCTGATTGATGTCGTCATTCAAAACAGCCAGCAGTTGGCCCGTGCTGCCCGCCTCAAAAAAGCCCATCTCCAGATGCTGGAGATGGTCATAGGCTTCGATGCGTAGTTCGTGCTGAACGGTCTGGGCCAGATTGCGCCAGAGCAAGCCATAGAGATATTCAAACAGTGATTCAGCACTCCAGATCACAAACGTGAGTAGTGCCAATACCGTCAATTGGGCGGGCACCCCCCGGGCTCCGAACTGGGCCAGCCAGGAATGCTGCTGCTTGACCACCACATCGACAGCCAAACCGATCAACACCGGCGGAGCCAGGTCGAAAAGCTTGTTCAGAATCGAACAAAGGGAAGCCAGTCTCACCAGGCGGAGATGGGGGTGGAGGCGTCTCAGCAGCCTCCCCAACCCACTGGTTTCCCCGCTCATCGAGCCATCCTGATCACCAGCGGTTGCCGCCAGCTTCGGAGCGGCCACCACCGCCACCGCCACCACGGTTGCCGTAGCCGCCGCGAGCACCACCGCCACCACCACCACCGCCTTCACGGGGGGTGGCCTTGTTGACGCGAATCATGCGACCCATCCACTCGACGTTCTGGAGATCATCGATCGCCTTTTGCTCAGATGCATCGGAATCCAGCTCGACGAAGGCAAAACCCCGTTTGCGTCCCGTGTCGCGATCCAGGGGAAGGCTGCACTGGCGAACCTCGCCGTACTGGCTGAAGAGATCAAGCAGGTCTTCCCGTTCGGCCTGAAACGAGAGATTGCCGACGTAAATGGTCATCAGAAGAAAAACTGGAACGGATCCGTCTGATCTCGGGCTCCAATGGGAACCTGGATTCTCAGAATCTTGTTGACTTTACAACCGCGACGACCGGGATCTCCCAGCAACAGTCGCAAACATGACAAAGCCTAAAGAGAAGCCAAAGAAAAACGGAGAATCCGAAGGCAATCCAACAAAGTGTTCCACTGTCAGCAAACCCTGATTAAACGATCCCATGACGATGGCCCCCCCTCCCTGGAGCCTCGCCTGGCAACCTGACGGTGAGCTTGGCCCCCAAGACCAGTTTGATCTGCTTCAGACCTTGGTGGTTACGGAAAGCGCGGATGTGCAGACCACCTTGATCGCGACCGTCGAGAGGCTGTCCACGCTCGAAATCAGTGTGGGATCCATCACAAGCAGCAGTTCAAGTTGGTAGCTCAACCGGGTTGACACACCCCTGATCCGGTGCCGTAAACAGCACCAGAATCAGGGGTTGGGCTGAAGCTCCGGGACGGACGGAGTCGGAATGGCAAGAATTGGCAGGTTTGGAGAGCAGGGCTTGCCGAGTCAGACCATGGGGGCATGAAGAATCAGGCATGGCCTGGTGTGACCAGCGCCAGGGCTTGACCCTCCAGTGAGCTCCCATGGATCAGATGGGTCCAAGAGGTTGCTAACGAGCACCGTCATCCCACCGGTTGCCCCCTCTACAGCTGCGCAAAACCGAGGGTTGGATTGGACCAGCGCCCTCTGGAGGGCGTGTTGAGGCAATCGAGGTGGCTTTATTGAGCGAACTCCCATGATCAAGCTTTGGCGATCCGACCGGAAAGGCTGATCGGAAGGTTGAGCGAAAACGCTGATCAGATCGGAAATCGCTGAATCGTGGCCAGGCGACATTCCTTGCGAGCCACCTCAACGCCACTGCCCTGGGTGATGCGATCGGCGACGCAGCGGCAGGCAAACCCAGCCATGCCCTCAGGCGGGACCTTGCCCGCCTGAGACATCTCGGATTCGAACGCCGACAGGCACATCGCCTGCACAATTGCCCCCATGCCCGCAGCATTGGCTCGCAGGGGCAGGCTGGGCCCCAAAGCGATCAGCAGCAGAGCCGCGCCGAGGCTGAATCGAACCTGACGCAATGGGAAGCGGAAAGGGGCGGGTTTTGGCATGGTCGGGGGTCAGGCAGGCAGCCGGGAGATCTGCAGTTCCTTGTTCATCACCTTCAGCCGCTGCAGGTCGTTGAAGACCCCCTCCGGCATCCCCTTGGGGAGATCGACGGTGGAATGGCTTTCGTAGATGCGGATGCGGCCGATGGACCGCCCGGTGAGACCGGCTTCATTGGCGATGGCACCGACGATGTTGCCGGGTCTGACGTGATCGCGCCAGCCCACCTCCAGGCGAAAACGCTCCAGGTGGGATTCCGGGGGGGATTCGGGACGATCGGGATCGGGGCGATCGAAATCACGCCGTTCCCGGCCCCCATCGCGATCGCGGCCCCCATCGCGCTCGCGGCGGAACTCACCACCACGACCCTCGCGGCGACCGTCACCGCGGGGATCACCACCCCGGGTGTCGAGGGAACGGGTCGCCGAAGTGCCCCAGCGCTGCTCGCCCTTGAGCAGCAGCGGTTTGCCGGCCAGGCTCAACTCAAGGGCCGCCAAGGCAAGGGCCGAAGGGGTGCATTCGAGTTCTTGGCCCAGGCGCTGCAGCAGTTCACTGAGCAGGGCCCGCTCTTCGTCCGTGGTGGTGGGCTGCTGAACGCTGCCGGCCAGCCTTTGGCGCAGACGGTCGAGGCGGTGCTGATGGATCGACGCATTGGAGGGCACCTCCATCGGCTCGATCGGCTGGCCCACGGCCCGCTCCATGCCACCCAGGAAGCGCCTCTCCCGGGGGGTGAGAAACAGGATGGCGTCGCCGCTGCGGCCGGCGCGACCGGTGCGGCCGATGCGGTGGACGTAGGCCTCACCGTCGAAAGGCACGTCGTAGTTGATGACCAGAGAGATGCGTTCCACATCCAGGCCCCGGGCCGCCACATCGGTGGCGACAAGCACATTCACCTGGCCATCGCGCAGGCGCTGGATGGTGCGCTCCCGCAGGGTCTGGGGCACATCACCGTTGAGAACGGCCACGTCGTAGCCGTGTTCTTCGAGGGCTTCGGCCACGGTGAGGCTGACGGCCTTGGTGCGGGCAAAAATAATCACGCCCTCACTGCCTTCGGCCTCCAACACCCGCTCAAGGGCCTCCAGCTTCTGGGGCGCCTGAACCAAGATGTATCGCTGGCGAATGCGACGGCCATCGGCACCCTTGGTGCGAATCGTGACCTCAGCGGGATCCTGAAGGTATTTCTGGGAGAGGCGACGGATCTCTGACGGCATGGTGGCCGAGAAGAGCACGACCTGACGGGGGCTGGGGAGCTGTTCGAGCACCCATTCGACATCGTCGATGAAGCCCATGCGAAGCATTTCATCGGCCTCATCGAGCACCAGGGCCCGCAGACCGGAGACATCGAGGGTGCCCTGGCGGATGTGATCCATAACGCGGCCGGGGGTGCCGACGACGATCTGGACGCCGCGGCGCAGCTGCTGGATCTGGTCGCGGAAATCGGCGCCGCCATAAACAGCCAGCACGCGCACCTGGCTGAGGCGGGCCGCATAGGCATTGAAGGCCTCGGCCACCTGCATGGCCAGCTCACGGGTGGGGGTCAACACCAGCACCTGGGGGGCGCGCTGCTGGGGATCCAGGCGCTCCAACAGGGGCAGGGCGAAGGCCGCCGTCTTGCCGGTGCCGGTCTGGGCCTGGCCCACCAGATCACGGCCCAGCATCAGCTCGGGAATGGCGGCCCGCTGAATCGGCGAGGGATCCTGGAAACCAATGGCCGCCAGGCCGGACAGCAGCTCGGGGCTGAGGCCGAAGCCAAGAAAACCGGAAGCATCCGCCACGGCCGGGAGCTGCACAACAGGTTCCTGTTCAGCAGGAACCACCAGAGCAGGAACCTGCTGAACCGCAGCCTCCACGTCAGTAACAACAGGGGCCGGATCCGACAGCGCCGAAACGCTCACGGCCGTGGCAACCGCAGCGCCCGTGCTGGATTCCAGGTCAACAGATGGCGCCAAGGCGGCGTTCGGCTCGCCACCGGCCTGAGCATCCGCCGCCTCAGCAACGGCGATGGGCACGCTGGAGGACAGTTCAATGCCGCTCGGCACAACCCCCTCTGGCTGCACGCCGGAGGTGGCCTCGAGGAAGGGGGCAGCAGAAGGATCGACGTCCAAGCGCAAATCGGCACCGGTCGCCAGGGAGTCGCTGACGTGCACTGACACGTCAAGGTCGGCAGCGGTGGCGCTGCCCGAAATGGGATGGGTCAAGGATGGGGGCCTGCGTGGGCCAGTGATCCTTCAACGCAGGCATGCAGCGACCCTGGGTGGGAGATGGATCTCCCGCGCTGCCCCGCCTCAATCAAAGGTTTGAACAACTTAATGTAACACCCCGTGTCCCCATCAGTTTTAAAGACGATCGGGAGAACCACCTGGCGCGGCGGACATCGCCAGAAAGGCAGGCAAAGGAGTTTCGGGAAACAAGCTGCTGCCGTCTTGGAGGATCAAAACCATCCTTGAGCCCCCTGGAATCAGGGCCTCAGAGCGGCTGGCAGCGGCCGAAATCATCCTCAATCCGCTCAATGTCGTCTTCAAGCAACACCTTGCCCCGCTGCACCTCCACGATCTCCAGGCCCATCGCTCCAGCGGTGGCGCGATGAATGGCGGCCAGGGGCACCTCCACCCCTTGCCCTGGCAGCACCTGGAGGCTGTCCTCGCCGATCTGCACGATCCCCTCACCAGCCACCACCAACCACTGCTCGCTGCGCTGGTGGTGCCGCTGCAAACTGAAGCGCCGGTTGGGCTCAAGGTGCAGCCGCTTGACCTGGTAGCCCTCGCCAACGGCCAGGACTTCGTACCAGCCCCAGGGGCGATGGCAGCGCACCCCCAGGATCGGGTCGGCAGCGGTGGGGTCGAGCGTGGCGGGGTTGGCGTTTGAAGGAAACTCGCTGGCAGGGTCCATGCTGACTACCCCAACTTTGGCCATGTTGGCAGTGACCGCAGTGGCGCTGGACGGTTCAGGGCTAGGTGGCTTGGCACTCATCGGGTCGGTGCTGGCCGGGTCGAGACTCAGCAAGACGAGGGTGCCCGAGTCGATTGGGGCTTGGAGAACACATCAACAACAACAGAGCGCAGATCAGCCGCGGCCAACTGAACAGGGTCAGCAACCCAGCGGGTCAATCCATCTCAGGCGGGCCTGGTTCAGAACGGCTGGGGGTTGGACATTTCAGAACGGTCCTTGGCCCCGGCCCGTCACCAACAGAGCCCGTTGGCGAGCCCGGGTCAGCCCCGTGTAAAGCAGGCGCGGGTCCCGGGGTTCGCCGGGGGGCAACAGCACGATCACCTCATCGGCCTCGCTGCCCTGGGCCTTGTGCACCGTGAGGGCCAGGGCCGGCTCCACCGCACCCGCCAACTGGGCCGGATGGAGTCTCTGGCTGGGGTGGGGGCCAAAGACCAACCAGCGTTGGAAATCCCGGTTGGAATGGCGGTTGGAATCCAAGCTGAAATCAGGGTCGGCAGCGGGCGAATCGCCCACCACCACCCCCAAATCTCCATTGGCCAGGCCCAGATCGTCGCGGTTGCGCAGGCAGAGGACGGGGGTGCCGACGGGCCAGCGGGACGGATCCGCCGCGGCCTCCCCCAACAGCAGCCGGTGCAGGGTCTCCACCCCCCAGGGTCCGCGTCGCTGGGGGGTGAGCAGCATCAGCCGATCCCGTTGAGCCAATAACGCCTCCACGGCCGCCGCCTGATCCTTGGCCCCGGCTGCACAGGCCAGCTCGGCCAGCCTGAGCCGGTGCTGCTGCAGGCGTTGCAGCACCGGTTCGGGTAGGGAAGGGGTCCATCCGGTCCAGGGGACCTCCAACCAGTGCAGGTTGTCGTCCTCGCCCAGGCGCTGCAGCTGGGGGCGCAACACCTCCAGCAGGGTCTCGGCGCCAGCGGGGGAGGGGTGATCGGGCCCATCGGCTTCACCCCACTGGCGCAGGGTCGCGGCCACCGCGGCGATGGCGCCGGCATGGCGATAGGTGGTTTCCAGGCGCACGACGGCATCGCCGAGGGCCGCCCGGGGACCGGGCCGTTGCAGGGCCTCCAGCACAGCACCGGGGGCCACCGGCGGCAATTGGGCCGGATCGCCCACCAGCACGAGTCGGCAACTGGCGGGCAAGGCCTCCACCAGGGCCGCCATCAACTCCAGATCCACCATCGACATCTCGTCGACAATCAACAGGTCGAGGCCCAGGGGATGGTTGCGGTTGCGCAGGAAACGGTCGCCCCGTTGCTCCAACAAGCGGTGCAGGGTCGAACAGGGATGGCGATCGCCGGTGGCCTGGCCCAGGCGGCTGGCGGCCTTGCCCGTCGGGGCGGCCAGGTGGATGCGGGCCTGGGGGCAATGCTCCTGAACGGCGCTGATCATGGCGGCGACGGTGCTCGTCTTGCCCGTTCCCGGCCCCCCCTCCAGCAGCACCAATCCCCTGGCCAACACTGCCCCGACCGCCCGTCGCTGTTGGTCGTCGAGGGGGGCAGGAGCGATCGCCGCGGCCTGGGGCACCGTTGCTGCCGCCGAAGCCGTTGCCATCTCAGCCCCTGCCGCGGCCGGCCAGGGCTGGGGGGGGCTCTGGGCCCGGTCGATCAGAGACGCGAGCACCTGCTGCAAGCGCTGCTGCCAGCGGCGCCAACCCAGCCGCTGGCCCTCCAGTACAAGGGGGCTGTCGCTGGCCTGGACCAGGGCGGACTGCTGCAGGCGCGCCAGGGAAACGGACCCAGCGGTGCGGGCCGATCCGGGGCCCTGCAGGAGGGGAAGGGGGCACTCCAGGTCCCCGGCCGCCAAGGCGAGGGTCAAGGCCGCAATCGCCTCGCTGACCACCGGATCCACCGGCACCCCATAGAGCCGCGGCAGGGCTTCGACCAGGGACTCCTGCAGGGTGGTGAGCCAGGGCGGCTCCTGGGTTTGCAAGGCGCCATCGGCCGGGTTCGGGGTCGCTGGGCTTGGATCGAGCTTGGGATCCGGGCTGAAATTAGGGCTGGAAATCATGGCTTTCGTTCCGGCGCCGCCAGGGCTTCGTCTAGGGCCAGCAGGCGAGTCAGGGGGGGGCACTCGACCACCATGCCCGGGACCCCGGCAACCCAATCCTGGGGCGCCAGGGGCCCAGGGGCACCGCGCAGAAACACATAGGCGTAGCCCCCCAGATCCCGCTCGGGTTGATAGTCGGGACAGCGCCAGCCCAGGTAGCGATGCAAAGCCACCAGATAGAGATGGGCCTGCAGCGGATAGTGATTCGCAGCCATCAAGGTGGCCATCGCCCCGCGGTCGTAATGGCTGGGCCCACAGGCCACGGGCCGGCCCGTGCTGTCCCGGCGTCCCAACCAATTGCTTTTCCAATCGAGCACCCACCAGCGACCCCGACCGGCCGAATCCGGGGCCTGGAACAGCAGGTCGATGGAGCCGGTGAGGAAACCCCGGCTGGCAATCGGTAACTGCGCCACCCGATTGGCGTAGTCGGCCCCAAAGGGCCCACCGGGGTGGTCGGCGAAGGCGGCGGCAAGGGCCTCGGCCCGCACCGAACCCAAGGTGAGATCGAAATTCATCTCGTTGAGCCACTGGCCCGCCCCCAAATCCGCCAACCGCAGGCCCCCGAGCGGCCCCCCAAACGGGGTGAGACGCACCTGCTCCAACCCCGCCAGCAGGGGCTCCAGGGGTTGGGAGGCCAGCCCCGCCCGGCGCAGTTCCGCCAAGACCTGCTCCCCAACCCCATCCACCTGCCAAGGGATGCTGTAGTCCAGGCCCTCCAGAATGCGGTGCAGGCAATCACCGGCGGCGGCCCCCCGGGGAAAGTCCGCCAAGGGGCCATTCTCCGGCCACTGGGGACCAGGGGGCGGACCCGCCGCTGGGGGTACCCCGCCTGACTGGGTTTCCTCTAGCTCGGCGCTGGGATCCAGGGTGTCGCGGCCCTCGTCGAGGGATTGGGGGGGTAGGGCCACCCCCGCCGCCAAGGCGGGACGGCCCGGCTCGGGCGCTCCGTGGGTCCAGGCGGTGTAGCTGGCACGGCCCCAGCGTCGATCGAAGGGGCGCAGCGGCACGGGACCGAGGGCTAGGGGGACCTCCTCACCGGCCTCAAACGCAGGGGCCTCGCTGGGGGCGGTGGGGGGATCGATCAATCGAACGGGCAGGGCCCTTTGGGCCAGCTGGAGTTCCAGCCGCTCGCGCCATTCCTGGGCGGAGACCCCCTCCAGGGGGTCGAGATCCGGGGCGGCCAGGGGAAGCTCGGGAAACAACCAGGGCATGAGAGGACTGGCCCCCTGCTGGGCCACCGGCCCCCAGGCCAGCACCAGCAGGTGTTCGGCCCGGGTCATGGCCACATAGGCCAGGCGCTCGGCCTCGGCCTGTTCGGCGGCGCGCTCCTGGGTGCGGGCGTCATATCCCACGCCCCAGTGGGGATCCAGGTGCAGATCCAGGTGGGGTTGGGCCGCGTTCGGGGGCAACCAACGGCAGCCCAGGGGCGCACTGCCACCACGGGTGGCGCCGGGGGCCTGCCAGAGATAGGGGCAGATCACCACTGGGAACTGCAGGCCCTTGCTGCGATGGATGGTGACGACAGCCACGGCGCCATCGATGCGGTCGCTGTTGGCCTGGTGGTCGTCCGGCAGGGGCCGATCTTCGCTGTGGCGAAGCTGCCGTAGCCAATCGGCCAGGGCGGCGGGCCCCAGGCCCTCGGCATGGCGCTGGCGTTCCACCAGCCCCGCCACCTGCTCCAAATCCGCCAGGGAACGGCCACCACCCCCCGAAAGCCGGGCCAGGTTGTCACTGCCGAGCAGGTCCGCCAGCACCCCCAAAACGCCGCGACGCTCCAGGCCAGCGGCGAGGGCCTGCAGCCGGCCCGCCAGGGCGCTCCAACGGCCGGGATCCGCCGTCTGAACGGTGCGGGCACTCCAACCCATGAGGGGCGAGGCCGCCAGCAGCCGCAGGCCATTGGGATCGGCCGGATCGGCCAGGGCATCCAGGAAGCGCTGCAACAAGGTGGCCCCCGCCGTGGCGAAGACATCCGCCTGGCTGACCAGTCGCGAGGCAATGCCCAGGCGCTGCAGGGCCTCCCGCAGGGCTTCCGCCTGGCGGTGCCGGCTCACCAGCAAGCAGAGATCCTCCGGGCCCAGGGGGCGGGTTTGGCCTCCTTGGCACAACAGGGGTCGGCGGTCCAGCAGATCGGCGGTGGCGGCAGCGATCAGGCCGGGCAAGCGCCCTTCCCATTCGGTGCGGCTGGGCTCCTTGCCCTCGGGCTTCTGGCCCTCGGCCTTCTGGCCCTCGGCCTTCTGGCCTTCGGGCCCATTGCCTTCGGGCTCCTCCGCCTTGGGCCCGAGCCAGAGCAACTCGATCGCCGGTCCTGGCGGACCAGAGCGATCGGCCCGGGCCAGCACTGCTGGCACCTTCAGGTCCGAGCGCACCATTTTGGGCGCCATGAGGCGGTTGAGCCCCTCAATCAACGCCGCCGTCGAGCGACGATTCTCTTTGAGCTCGTACAACGCCCCCGCTTCGCCCCGGGCCGCCAGGTAGGTGGCCAGGTCCCCGCCCCGAAAGCGGTAGATCGCCTGCTTTGGGTCCCCCACCATGACCAGGCGATGGGCCCCAGCCCCAAAGGCCTGGCGCAGGATGCGCCACTGGATCGGATCGGTGTCCTGGAATTCATCGATCAGGGCCGCGTCGTAGCGGGCCGCCACGGCCGCCAGCAGGGCGCTGCGCTGGCCAGGGATCGGCTCACCCGGATCGAGGGCCTCCAATAAACCGGCAAAACTGGTAGCCCCCCCCGCTCCCGGCGCTCGCGCAACTCGCGCCGACCCCAGTGGCAGGCGTGGAGCAGCAGTGCCTCCGCCGGGCCATCCACCAGGGCCGCCACCGCCTCCATCAGGGGGCGCTGGGGCAGGCTGGGAATCCGGCCATGGCCTTCGATCTTGCGGGCCTGACGGCTGAAGGCCCCGGGATGGAAGATGTCGGTAAGAGGCTTCTGCTGCAGCACCGCCTCGTAATCACCTGCGGCGACCTCCGCTTCGTCCTGGGCCAACCAGGCGTCCACCTTGGCCCGGGGTCCACCATTGCGGAATCGCCGTGAATACATGCCGGTTTTGGCACCGGTGACACTGTGCCAGTGCTCTGCGGCGGCCTCGAAATCCTGCTGCAGGGCTTCACTCCCCCGGTCCCACTCCTGGCGAAACAGGCTCCAGCGGCGTTGCCAGAGGGCGGACCACTGGTCGGCGAAGGGCACCTCCAGGTCCAGATCGGTGGGCAGACAATCCAGCGCCAGGGCCGGATCGCCGTCGAGGCGCAACAGCAGGGAGGCGAGGGCTTCAGGGCTAACGCCGCAGGCCCCCAGACCCGCCAGGCCAGGGGCGGGCAAGGGCAGCACCTGCCGCTGCCAGTAGTCATGCACCACCTCTTCGATCAGGCGGCTGGCATCGCCCTCCAGCCGTTGCTGGGGGGAGCAGCCAGCCTCCAGGGACTGGCGCTCCAGGGTGCGGCGGCAGAAACCATGGATGGTGGTGATGTCGGCCCCATCGAGCTCTTCGAGGGCCAACAGCAGCCGTCCCCGCAGGCGATCCACGGGCCAGCCACCCTGCTGGGGCAGCCGCTCCAGCCACTCCCGCAGCACGGGATCGGCGCTGGCCGGATCCGGACCTGGCGGGGCCAGCGCGCCCCGCTGGCCCCCTTCCAGGGCGGCCAAGGCCTCCTGCAGCCGCCGACCGATGCGATCGCGCAGCTCGGCAGCGGCTGCCTCCGTGTAGGTGACCACCAACAAGCGGCGCAGGCTCAGGGCCTCCTCCGTCACCAGGCGCAACACCAGGTGGGCCAAGGCAAAGGTCTTGCCGGTGCCGGCGCTCGCCTCCAGCAGGCGAATGCCGCAATCGAGGGGAAAGCTGTTGGCCTCAAAGGGCTGCAAGCGGGGGCTCATGGTTTCACCGGCGCCGTCCCCGCTGGCCTCTCCTTTGGCTTCACCGTGGCCGCCAGGATCGGGCCGTAGATCTCGGTGGCCAAGGGGCCAAAGGCCCCATCGATCAAGCGGCCGGCGGGCAGATCGGCGCCAAAGCACACCACCATCTCTTCCCGCAGCCGTTCCCCCCTACGACGGACATGGCCCTCCCAGGCCTCCGCCGCATGGGCTTCGCCACTGCCGGCCTTGGTGTGCTCGTGGCTGACCCAGGCCCAACCCGAATCCGGCGGCACCGGCCAGCACACCTGCCTTCCCCGCTGGGCGAGGGCGTCGAGGCGGTCCAGCTCCTGGCGGGCGGTGTCGCCATCGAGGGGCCGCAGGGTCAGGGCCGCGGCAAATCCATCGGGGCTGTCCCGGGCGATCAAAACTCCCTGGCGGGGGGTAGTGGCGCAGGCGGCGGCCAAAAGCAACTGCAGCCAGAGATCGACAAATTGGGCCGTGGTGGCCTTGGCGGGATGGCACACCACCACACTGTCCCCCTGCCACTGGGGCGCCGCTTGCCAGAGCCCCCAGGCCAGCGGTTCGCAGTGGGGGGAACCCAAGGCCGCCCGGGCGTCCTGCAGGGTCTGCCGGCGACGGTGCAACGTGCGGGCTTCCAGTGCTCCGCCCCCGTGGGGGGGCAGCTGGCCGGTGCCGCGGCACCAGAGCAGCCAATCCTCCGTCGTCCCAGCTCCAGCCATGGGGCCTTCCGCCGCCAGCCCCTGACGCAACAAGGCGACCCGCGCCCGCTCCGGCAAGGTCAGGGGTTCCAGGTCTTCGAGGGGTCGGGCCCACTCCCCAGGCCGCAGGCCCAGTTCGCGCAACCAGGTCTTCTGGGGGGCCATCAGCCACTGGCGCAGGGCCTCAAAACGCTCCTGGGGTCCGTCTTGAGGGTGGGTTTTTGAGCTGGAGGGGCCTTGGGCGGTCCGGCCCGGCGGCGAGGCGACCCGGGGAGAGGTCTCGGGCATGGGCCCGGCCGCCCAGGGCTGAATCGGGGGAGGCTGCTGGTCCAACATCTGGCGGGCGGCCAGGAGACGACGGTCGCAACTGGCGGGGGGCAGAGCGCCTTGGGGCACGAAATTGCGACGGTCGAGCGGACTGGCGGCATGAATCACCTCCAGCCCCGCCGCCTGGGGCCCCAGCTGCTCTTGAAGCCATTGCAACCACTGGCGCACCGGAGCCGAGGGGGGCCGTTCCTCCCCCTTGCGTTCATCGCGGCAACTCCAGGTGATCAGCAGATGGTCCCGGGCGGAAAGCAACGCCTCCAACAGGACATAACGATCCTGATCGGCCGGATGGGGATCGCCCAACTGGCGTTGTTGCTCCATCAGGTGAAAGGCCGGCCGATTGCGCTGGCGGGGGAACACGTCCGCGTCGAGGCCCATCAACACGATGACGCGATGGGGAATGGCCCGCATCGGCTCGAGGGCACTGATGGTGAGGGTGCCGCTGCGGTGGCCGAAGCGGCCGCTATCGATGGCCAACTGCTCATCCAGCAGGGCCGCCACCACAGGAGCCTCCAGCACCAAGGCATTGTCTGCGCCAGCGGCCTCCTGCCAGGCTTGGATCGCGCTCTGCAGCAGCGGCAGTTCCCAGGCCGCCTCGGCGCCGTCACCAAACAGATCCTCCAACAGCGCCTGCAGCCGAGTCGCCCAAACCGCACTGGTGCCGGGCTGCCTCAACTGGAGCAGCCAATGGCGCAAGCGGGTCAGCAGATGCAACCAGCGGCCGGTGAGTTCCAGATCGGCGCCACTGGTGGCAGGGGCCACGCCACCGGGGGCCAGACCGGGGGTCTCGGGCAGCACCAGGGCGAGCAGCAGGCGGTCGATCACCCAGGAGAGGCTGTGGGTCAGCTCTCCGCCCCGCTCGCTGCCATCCAGTCCCCAGCGGAAGCCACAGCGCTGCAGCAGATGGTTGAGCTCCGTCACCTGCGGAGCCGTCAGGCCGAAACGCTCGCGCAGAGGCTGGGCTTCCAGCAACCCCTCCAGGGCAGTGGCGGTGAAGCGATCCCCGGCCACCCGCAGCAGGCCGAGGAGGGTACGGGCGATGCCCGCCTCACTCTGCTGGCTGCGATCGGTGAGCCGCCAGGGCAGATCCACCCCCGTCGCCTCCCGATCGCCGAACACCGAGGCCAGCAGCGGCGCAAAGCCATCCACCGCCGGGGTCATCACCAGGATGTCGCGAGGCTCAAGACTGGGATCCGCCGCCAGCAGCTGCAACAGCCGATCGCGCACGATCTGCACCTGCCGCAACGGCCCAGGACAGCCATGGAACTCAAGGGAGCTGTCATCAGGGCCGCGAACCAGGGGGGTGGGGTCGCTGGAATCGGCCAGCTGCTGCTGCAATTGCCAGAGCAGCGGTGCCGTTGCCTGCCCTGCTGCCTCCCGGACCTGAGCCGAGACCGGCAGAAAGAACAGATCCAGCTCCTGCTGGCGGGCCAGCAGGGCCTCCCCGGTGCCTTCCAACAACTGCTGAAATTCAGCGCCAAGACGCCCGAAACGGGCCTCCAGAGAGGGGGCATGCAGCAACCACTCCAGGTCCAGCGGTTCCCTGAGGGCCAGGGCATCCCTGAGTTGCTGGCGCCGATCAACACAGCGTTGCCAGAGGTCCTGGCAGGGGGTGAGCAAGAACAGATCCACCGGCAGCACCCGACTCAGGGACTGGAGCAGCTGCACCTGGATCGGCGCCAGGCTGCTGAGCCCAAACAGGCGTAACCCCCCAGCGAACGGGGCCAGGCGAGCGCGCAGGGAGTTCGCGGGGGCCTCGCGCAACAATTCAATTGCCCGCAAGGCACGCAGGGCAAAGGGCTCACGAATCAATCTCTGGCGCAGCAGGCGATAGAGATGGGGTTGCCACAGCTGGTGGGGGGGCAGGGGACGCAAGCGACCATCCAGGTCCTGACCCCGGTCCCAGGACACCAGCATCTCTGGGCGGTAGAGGGCGTAGTCATCGAAGGCATCGGCAATCGAGCGAGCCAACTGCCAGCTGGCCAGATCCAAACGCTGCCGCAGGTCCCGCTCCCCCAGCCAGCGGGCCAAGGGAACGGCAATGGGATCCCCGACAAAGCTTGGCCACTCTTCGAGCACCGCCCACACCAACTGATCAGCACGCCAGGGGTCCTGGCCCCCCAGGGCCTTGGGCGACGCGGACGGCGCCGCCCCCGCCGGTTCCTCCAGCACCAGGTCGACGAGTTGGCGCAGCGTGCTGGCGGGAAAGGGGAAACGCACATTGGCGACCACACCTCCCAGGTGGGTGGCCAGCTGTTCGCCCAACCAGCGGCTGGTGGGCCACGTGTTGACCACCACCCTGACGGTCTCCAGGGGCGGCGGGGGGGACAAGCGCAACTGGGCCGCCAACACCCGGGCGAGTTGTTCGGCCCGATTGCCTCGGTAAATCGTCAGCAAGGCAAGCCGTCGTTCCGCATCGTCATCGTGCCGTCAAACCGATGGAGGCCGTCAAATCCCGGGTCAAGGATCGGCTTTCGCTAGCCGCCGTTTCACCCGGAACGCTGAGGCTCAGACCGGTCTCAGGGCAGTAGGCGGTGAGCTGGCCGCCGTAACAAGCAGCGGTATCGATCAAAACGATGGAGCCGAGGCGGCGGATCCCCGGGCCGGGGGTGTGGCCGACGATGACATCGCCGAAGCGCCTGTCATAGGCGTTCCAGAAGGGCAGGCGAATGGTCAGATCAGGGTGCCAGGTCTGAGGATCAAAGCCAGCGTGAGTCGCCACCCAGCCATCGCCCCAGAACGCCAGGGGCAGGGCCGCCAAGCGCGGCTTCCACAGCTGACAAAGGGAGTCTCCCAATTGTCGGTACGTCTGGGACGCTTCGAGGCTCTCCCGCCCAGGTCCATCAGGGCGATTGAGGCCCTGGACTAGGGCATTTTCGTGGTTCCCCATCAACCACACAGCCCTCCCCCGCTCCACCAGCGACCAGACCGTTTCCATGGCGGCGGCGACGGCGGGACCGCGATTGATCACATCACCGCAAAAGACCAACCGATCCTCCTGCGGCAGCAGGGCCAGCAGACACTGCAAAGCGGCATGACAACCATGAACATCCGCGATCACCCAGTGACGCATCGGTTTGGGAAGCGAAGGCGGGAAGGTCAAGCGAGTTGAGTCTTGCTCCCCTGCCCCCCATCTGTCAGCCCCTGCGGCGAAACCAGCAGAAAACAGTTGCAAGATTTGATCACGGCCCGACTACAACTTGCGCCCACTGATAGCTTTGGCCGCTATGAAAGGAAGCCAAGATGGGGCCGGAAGACAAGGCGGAAACCGAATCGCAACACCAACCCGATCAGGGTTCCCCTGATCCCCGCAGCCTTCCGGTCAGCCGTCGCATCGTCCTGTTGGTCAAAGCCCTCAATGGCGCCCGTCGCACCAACGAAGCCCTAGCCCGCTGCGCCGATGGGGAGCAGATGCTGGATGTTCTGCTGGACGCCTCCGCCAAACTGGGCCTTGGGTTGAGCCGCGAGGATCTGCGCAACACGCCTCCCATCCGGGACTGGATCTGGTGGAAGAATAAAGAAGCGGTCCTCACGATTGGTGATAACAAACCTCGCTACCAGCAAGATGGCGGCCAGGGCAAACCGAATCCGCCACTCGAGGGTGAGGCACAACGGAAGCGATTCTTTGGGCTTTTCTAATCGTTTGCCGAAAACTCGACCTCGCCCCCATAAGCTTTTGCGTGGAAGCAAGCAGCCCAGTCCCACCTTGGATTGATTTGGCTCCCGAGGTGACAAATCGAGAGTTCAGGCGTTTTTGATCAAACTCCTGACGACTTCAATGGACCACAAAGCCATCTGGACAAACCCTTAATCCCTGCGTCTCGCCACACAAGATCCTTTGCTGCATCGGTTGCAACGAAGGGATCAACGAGCCCGATTCAGAAGAGGATGGCTTCAGAGCGCCAGCGCCTGGCAGGCCAGGGGGTCAGGAATGGAGGCGGAAGGCGCTTCGAAGGAACCCTGACGGACGAATTCGAGACGCAATTTCAAAAAGGTGATGAAGCGTTCATCGGTCGAAACCACCGCCGCCGCAGGTCGAGGCACGGCTTCGGTCTGGGCCGTCAACTCGGGCGCTTCTAAAAACTGCGGGCGGCGCAGCAACCAGAAATCGATGGGCTTCTGCTGCTCTCCGTAGTGGCGCACCCGCTCGCGCAGCACCTCCTCCAGCGGCTCCTCCACGGTCAGGAAGGCTTCACTGGCGGCAACGAAGTGGTAGCGGGTCATGGGGGACAGGGCAGGAGTCAGGGGGACGGCGTCAAGACATCGGCCGAACCACCGAAGAGAGGGTCTCGCCGTGGATTCTGAATCAGCGCCCGCATCTCCCGCACCGCCTGGGCCAGACCCACCGCCAGGGCCCTGGCCACGATCGTGTGACCGATGTTGAGTTCTTCCATTCCAGCAATCGCCGCCACCGGTTCAACGTTCTGATAGGTGAGACCGTGACCGGCGTTCACCCTCAGGCCGAGCTGACGGGCCAGGCCGGTGGCCGCCACCAGTCGGTCCAACTCGTGCGCCTGGTCGGTCCAGCCCGCCTCGGCGTAGCTGCCTGTATGCAGCTCAACCCAGCGCGCTGCGCAGGCGCAACAGGCATCCAGCTGGGCGGGTTCGGGATCGACAAAAAGGCTCACCCCGATGCCTGCGGCCTGCAGCCGATCCACCATGGCGCCGAGGGGAGCGATCTGGGAGAGCACATCCAGGCCCCCTTCAGTGGTCACTTCCTCACGGCGTTCGGGCACGAGGGTCACCATGTCAGGGCGAATCCGCAGGGCGATGGCCTCCATGGCCTCCGTGGCGGCCATCTCCAGGTTGAGGCGCGTTCGAACAGTCGAGCGCAACAGTTCCACATCCCGATCCTGAATGTGGCGGCGGTCCTCCCGCAGGTGAACGGTGATGCCGTCCGCCCCCCCCAACTCAGCGAGCAGGGCAAAGGTCACCGGATCCGGCTCAACCGTGCGTCGTGCCTGACGAACGTTGGCGATGTGGTCAATGTTGACCCCAAGACTGGCCATAGCGATGCAAAGGGGAGATCACCGTATCGGCCGCAGGTCCAACTGCCCGTCGCGGAGCCGATGCGCCGAGAGCGACCCCTAATTTCAGAATCGTCGTTCGAATGGTCCAGGCAGGTGTTGGCGGTTGACGCGGCGGACCATGGCAACCGGCAACGGGAAGATGGCCTCTGCAACGGGGTTAGCCCCTGGTTGGCTCCCCTGGCCATGGCCATCACCCAGGACCTTGCTCTGCCGGCCTTCTTCAGCGGCATCAAGGTGGTGGGCCGGGAGCATCTACCCGCCAGCGGTCCGATCCTTCTGGCACCCACCCACCGGGCCCGCTGGGACGCCTTGCTGTTACCCCTGGCGGCCGGACGGCGTGTCACGGGTCGGGATTGTCGCTTCATGGTCACCCTGGACGAAATGGCCGGGGTGCAGGGCTGGTTTCTGCACCGCCTCGGCTGCTTTTCCGTCAACCAGGACCACCCCGGCACCGCCAGCCTGCGCTTGGCGCTGGACCTGCTGGGGAGGAGCGAACAGGTGGTGGTCTTTCCGGAGGGTCGGATCCAGCGACAGGACGGTCCGATCAACCTGCAACAGGGACTGGCGCGCCTGGCCCAGATGGCCCGCACCCAGGGATGGGAGGTGCCGGTCGTGCCGATCGGCATCGCCTACTCCACACCGGTGCCCCAACCCGGCGGCCAGGCGGTGGTCTCCGTGGGCGCTCCGCTCTGGGCCAAGGGTCAGGGACGCCAGGGGGCCCGTGATTTCACCGCAGCCCTGGCCCAGTCCATGCGGTCGGCCGAGCAAGCGGCCCGGCAGCTGGTGGGTCGACCCATCGACCCCCCGTAGAGTTCGCCCGCACCGAGCCGAGCCCCTTGATCAGCACCTCCGTCGCCCCCCGGTTGCTTCGGGCCTGCGGCCGTGCCGCGGCGATTCTGGCCCTGGTGGCGCCCCTGGCCCTACCCGGCATGGTCCATGCCCAGGAGGATCGCCGCCCCATGGTGGCCGGGGTGTTCGATGCCAACGCCGTCCGCTCCCTGATCTCCAGGGGTGATGCTGCCGCCGCCGCCGGCAACACCCAGGAAGCCCGTCGTCTCTATGACCAGGCCAGGGATGCCGCCAAACGACTCCTGATGTTTTATCGAGACCTCAGCGGTGCTTTCCGTGGTCTTGATGCCCGCATCCCCCGCGAAATGGATGACAAAGGCCGTCAGACCCTCGATGTGCTGGTCGAGGCCAACATGCGACTCGCCGCCCTGTTCCGGCGTCAGGGCCAACCTGAAGTCGCCGTGCCCCTGCTGGTGGAGGTGATCACCACCATGACCCCCTCCAGCGAAGCGGGCCGCAAGGCTTATCAGCAGCTGCGCGAAATGGGCTTCGTCACCACCCCCTACAACGTGCCAACCACCAGCAATTGAGCCAACGACGAGCTTGGGCCGCAGCCCAAGCCCCCCGGGGTTGTGATGCTTTTCCCCCATCCGAAGCCACAGCTTCTAGATTCCTGCCAACCCCTACGGACCCAACATGGTTCATCCGGATCAGGTGAAGGAGGCGATCCGCCACGCCCTTCCCGATGCCGCCGTTGAGGTGGAGGACCTCACCGGAGGCGGCGATCATTTCCAGGTCAAGGTGGTCAGCGGAGCCTTTGCGGGACTTAACCGCATCCGCCAGCATCAACTGGTGTTCAACGCCCTACGCGGCGAACTTGCCAGCGAGGCCATCCACGCCCTCGCCTTGCAGACCTCACCCCCAACCACTCTCAACCCCTGAGCACCGAACGGTGAACCCCATGGAAGACAAGGTCAAACAACGCATCGAAACACTGATTGCCAGCAGCCCGGTGTTTGTGTTCATGAAAGGCAGCAAGCTGATGCCCCAGTGCGGCTTTTCCAACAATGTGGTTCAGATTCTGCACTCCTTAGGGGTGCCGTTTGAAACCTTTGATGTACTCTCGGACGGTGAGATTCGCCAAGGGATCAAGGAGTACTCAGAGTGGCCGACCATTCCCCAGGTTTATGTCAAGGGTGAATTCATTGGTGGCTCAGACATCCTCATCGAGATGTACAACAGCGGCGAATTACGCGAAAATCTCACCATTGCCTTGGCTTCCTGATCCCCGAATTTGATCCGATCAATCAATCTTCAACCTTGAGAAGTTAGGGGGCTGGAGGTCGGTCGCATGGATCAGCCCCCCGATTGGTTTTGCTGCCCACGCTGCCCTGTGTCGCATCACCAAGAGCAGATCTGTGTTTGCGTTGAAGGATCTCTGATAACAATTCAATGATGATCCAATTTTTTGCAACACGATCGCCGTGAACAGAATCCTCAGATCAAGTCACAGCGGGTCAGTGACGACCACTTTCAAAAAGAGTGCGTGGATTGCCGTCGGGGCTGACGAAAGCGGAAGGATCAAGGATCCAGCGCTCGATCAGCTCCTCCAAGCGTCGCTGGGACTGGTGATCAAGGACCGCTGTTCGGCGCAGGGCATGAAGGTAGCCATCCGCGTAAAGCCTCAGCTCTGAAGGGCTGTGGTACCTGTCGGCAAGCCCCTGGAGGGCATCGCAGAGAGACTGAAACTGGCGGATGGCGTCGGGATGTTGCAGCGCGGTCATGGAATGGGCAAGCCCTTGTCCTCATTCTGCTGTCTCGCATGTCCGATCGCGAATGGAAGCAGCCAGCGTTGCCGCCGAAGGGGACGGTTTAAAAGGCATCGCCTGCTACTCAGCCAACAGATTTATTTCCGCTAATGTCAAATCGATTTACTTGGACCTAGAGCTGCCAATTTTCCCCATGGCTGAGCCGAATGCCAACGACAACGGCGGCCATCCCAAGAGGGTATTGGTGGTGGATCCCCACGCGACCTTGAGGACCGTCCTCGCCCAGCGCCTCCGTCAGGATGGCCACATGGCTGCAGCCGTGGCCTCAGCGTCAGAAGCCATCGAACTCTGCCAAGAGCTTTCTCCCGACCTGTTGGTCAGTGCGGAACTTCTTGAGGAGACTTCCGCCCTGAAGCTGGCCCACCAATTGCATTGTCCCGTGATGGTTCTCACGGCCCGGTCGGGTTCCGAACCAATGGTCTCCCTGCTGGATGCCGGAGCGGACGATGTCCTGCGCAAACCCTTTGGCTTGGAAGAACTGGCGGCACGTTGCCGCACCTTGTTACGTCGCAGTGGCAGTGGTCTGCAGGAACGGGTCTGCGTTGGCCCCTTGGAAGTTCACCTATTGCTGAGACAGGTGACCCTGCGGGACCAACCGGTGGAGCTCAGCCCGAGGGAATTTGCCCTGCTCTGCGCCCTGCTGATGCCACCGGGGGTGGTTCGATCCAGACAAGAACTGTTGCGCATGGCCTGGCCTCCTTTCAGTGGCGGCCCGCGCTCCGTGGACACCCAAGTTCTCACCTTGCGACGCAAATTGGAGCAAGCTGGCCTGGGAGAGGGAGGAGGCATTGAAACCATGCGGCAGCAGGGTTATCGCTTCAGCCTCGACACGTTGCCGGAGGCTGGAGAACTTGCACCCCACCCCTCCATGCCGCTGACAGCCGTCTTGGCCGGCCCCCATGATCCTCCGGCAAGCCGCTACTGAGAGCGCTGAGGATTTTAAGGGGTTGGCAACCAAAAGAAGGCGAAGATCTCCATCGCCAATAAAATTCCGCTGAATAAGGCCAGTAATTGATAGGTCCAAGGTGGCGTCAGACGAGAAACCTCGCCAACCTCAAGGCCTGTCGCCTCCGAAAACCGCCTCAGAAAGTCATCGAATCGAACAATGCGCTGGGGCAACAACCAGGAGAGATTCTTACCTTCCGAAGTCTGGCGGCTGCGGACATAGAACACCTTGCCCCCTTGGCTGGTACCCACGGCGGTGAGTGCTTGGATGTCCCCCCAGGCAAGGCTCCAACCGCGGCGTAGAAGCCAATGGCACCAAGCGGGGTAACCCACCCGCAGCCCCGCTGCACTCACCTCAACCTGCTCGCTGGTCGCCGCTAGAACCAGAGCGAATCCCAAAACTACGGCCACGAGCCATACCCAGCGCCATGGGGATGGAGCCAGCACAGGCAGGGGCAGCACCAAGGATGCATAGAGCGCCAACAGGCCATAACGAATCAATGGCGCCATCGGATAGCGGTATAACCCATCCGGCAAGGAGCCCTTCATCGGTCCTCGTCCGTCCCCGGCAGGGGCTCGATGGCGGCTTGCGGGCTGTACTGACCGCCGAACACCTCACCCTCGCGACCCTTCCAAAACTCTCCAAGCCGCATCAGATCGGCATGGGCATCGGCAAGATTCGCCACATATTGCTCGGAGGTCTGGCCATCACGCTCCTCCTTGATCTTGATCAGGCGCAGGAGATGCCACATCCAGGGCTTACCCAATTCGCCACGGGTCTCCAGGTACTTGGCAAGATCGGCTGAGCTGGGCAATGGGGCAGAAGTCATGAACCGGCACTGTTTCGCGTTCCAGGCTATGCAGCTGGAGAGTCGTTCGTGGCCAAGCGGGCGTACAGATCAGGGCGGAGATCCTCCAGATAGCTGGTCCCCATCGGATGGGTCGGCCCGTATTCAGCCGGTAGGCAATCGGCAATCAGCAAGGTGGGTTCAGACCTGGCCGCACAAAGCACATCGCCGTGGGGACCACAAATGATGCTGTTACCCAAATAGGAGGCCTTGACGAGACCATCGACTGTTTCCTCACCACAACGGTTGGCATAGGCCACGAAACAGTGATTCTGGAAAGCATGGGCCGGAATCAAGCTCCGCGAGACATCGGGATAGGAGCGATCCGTCCGTTGACCATGGCTGAGCTGGGCCCAGGCATCCGCCGCCGTGGGGATCACGATGATTTGGGCCCCAGCCAGCGCTAAAAGACGACTGAGTTCAGGAAATTCCGCCTCGTAGCAATTCAAAAGTCCCACGGGGATGCCGTTGACGCGTTGAACCGTCCAAGCCGGACCTTCCTCGCGATGGAGATAACCCGGAGTCCAACAACGTTTTTCATCGGGACCCCACAAATGGGTCTTGCGGTAATTACGCAACAAGCGTCCATCGGCATCGAACAGCGCAATCGCGTCATAGAAACACTCGACACCGCCAACGATCGCCCGTTCGGCATAGGGGCAACACACCGCCAAAGCAAAATGGCGAGCAACGGCCGCGACCCTGGTCAAACTGGGACCATCCACTGGCTCGGCCAGATCTCTGACCGCTGCTGGGCTGAGCAGATAGCCGCTGAGATACAGCTCAGGAAAAACAAGCAGCTGTATCGACTGGGCTGATGCGAAGCGGCACATCGCTTCCAGACGAACGAGGTTTTCAAGCACCGCCGAGTGGGTCCCTGCCTGAGCAGATCCTTGCCAGAGTCCCAAGCGAAGACCGAGACCAAAGCCAGGGGGCTCTGGTCGCAGAAAAGTGTTGAGGCGATATTGCAATTTAACGCTGAAATTCAAAGCAGCAATATCAAGAGTAAAAGGAACAGATGGGAACCTTCAAACTATACTACTCCCAAATGATCCAAGCAAGCATGGTGACGACAAAGCGGTCCAAACATCTCGGAGTTCACAGCGGCCTAAGTAATCAACTAGCCACAACAAGCTTGCCCACCGAAATTCCACGTCACGAGCTGGCAGAGCAGGGCATTGATGCCGAGTTAGCCTATGACATTATACGCGAACATTTGATGCTGGACGGCAATTCACGCCTAAACTTAGCCACCTTTGTTAGCACCTGGATGGAGCCTCAAGCGAGGCGGTTAATGGAAGAATGCGCCGATAAAAACATGATTGATAAAGATGAATACCCCCAAACGGCAGAAATTGAAGAGCGCTGCCTCAAGATCCTGGCCGATCTCTGGCACGCCCCCGATCCCGACAGGGCCATCGGCACCTCCACCACAGGCTCCAGCGAAGCTTGCATGCTGGCGGGCTTGGTTTTGCGTTGGCATTGGCGTCAGAAGCGACGGTCCATGGGCCGAGACACGAACCGACCGAATCTTGTGATGGGCACGAATGCTCAAATCTGCTGGGAAAAGTTCTGCGTGTATTTCGATGTCGAACCACGGCTGGTGCCCATCAAACCGCATCGCCTGCAATTAAGCGCCAGCGAAGCTGTGGCCGTCTGCGATGAGCACACGATCGGAATCATCGGCATACTGGGTAGCAATTTAGACGGAAGCTATGAGCCCATCGCGGAACTTCAGCAACGACTGGATGAATTGCAGGATCGCTGTGGCCTCGACATTCCAATCCATGTCGACGGAGCCTCTGGCGCCTTTGTGGCACCATTTAACTCCCCTGAATTAATCTGGGATTTTCAACTAAAAAGAGTTATTTCGATCAATTCGAGCGGCCATAAATATGGCGGCGTCCTGCCTGGCGTAGGCTGGATACTATGGCGGGAAGATGCAAAACTACCCGAAGAATTGCGATTTAATGTTAATTATCTCGGCGGCCATATGCCCACCATAGGCATCAACTTCTCCAGACCAGGGGCCCAGGTTGTGGGTCAATACTTCAACTTTCTCCACCTCGGTCGCCAGGGCTTCCAACATCGCATGGCCACGTTGGAGCTCATCGCCTGCCACCTAGCTGATGGCATCAGCAAGATCAATCCACTGGTATTAATCAACCATCCACGCGGTCAATTACCCGTCTTCATCGTCACTTTGGCTGCCTCCGTGAGCCGCTGGACTGTCTTTGATCTCTCCGACAAATTGCGAGAACGGGGCTGGATGGTTCCTGCATACACCATGCCGGCTGACTGTGAACAGCTGGCGGTGCTGCGTTTTGTGATTCGCTCAGGCTTCAGTCGGGATATGGCCGACCAGCTGCTGGAAGACATCCATCGGGCCGTTGACTGGTTTGAACGTCTGACCACAGCAATGCCGCGACCGCAAGAGGCCTTGCCTGGATTTCATCACTGAAATCCCCATCCCATCGGGCCTTAATCAGGCAATCTCCAGGCGTTCAAACCCAGATCGGCACCAAGGCGATGGGCACAGGCATAGCCACTGAACGCGACGGCATTGAGTCCCTGGCCGGGGAAGCAGGAATCACCAACGCAATAAAGACCATCAATGCCCGTGCGGTTAAAGGGCATTGGTAGCAGGCCAGGCAACCGCAAGGCCGGGATCGGACCATAGCTGCCGCCAAAACGTCCCAGAAAGCGACGGTGGCTGCGGGGAGTGCCGACCTCCTGGTGGGTGATTGAGGCACCTATCCCAGGCAAGATCGCTTCAAGCCGGGCAATCAGCCGCAAGGCATCGGCTTGTTTTTTGGCCCGGTACGCCTGTGGCGTGAGACCTTGCCAGGACTCCATCGACGAGGGCGTGAAGGTGTGCACAATGTGATGACCCGCAGGCGCCAAAGAAGGATCAAGCAGGGAAGGCATCGAGACAAACACCGTCCCCTGCTCCGCCTCCATGGACTTCCAGTCCTCCAACAGAAGGTGATGCACATGAGATTGCGGCGGCACCACGTCGGCCCTGACGCCCAGATGCAGGGAAAGGAAGGAAGGCGAGGGCTTGTATCGACCTCGCCAGGTTGCCTCGGAAGCGGGAGTGTCGGAAGTCTCGACCAGAGGAGTGGCAGAGCAACCCTCGCCGCCGAAGGTGTCCCAACGGGTTGCATTACTCACCACCTTGTGGGCCCTGATCTCCTCACCACTGGCCAGCCTCACCCCAACAGCGCGGGAGTGATCGAGCAAGACTTTGGTGACACGAGATCGATAGCGAATTTCACCACCATGACGCTTCAAGCCAGCCACCAATTTCTCAGCAATCGTTCCCACACCTCCTTGGGGATAGTTGATACCGCCCGCATGGCGATCCGAAAAAACCATGCCAGCGTTGATCATGGGAGTGAGGTCCGCCGGCATCACACTCCAGCAAAAACACTCCATGTCAATGAATTTCAGCAGGTTCGGGTCCTTGATGTGAGCTCTGGCCACATCTCCCACATTCACAGGCAGCCAGCGGGCCAAGCCCAGACAAGCCAGTGGCGCACGAAAGAAGACCTTGGCCAGATAGGCGGGATCCTCAAGCGAAAGCAGTGGGATGGCGTCAAGACAACGAAAAACCTGCCAACAGGTATCATAGAAAGCTCGAATCCCCTTGGCCTCATGGGGAAAGGAAGCGGTTAAGTGATCTAGGAAAGAGTCATAATCACGATCAACAATAACATTCAGTCCATCAGGCAAATGATATTCAAGTTGGGATGGATCAGCGATAGTGACACATTCTTCTCCAACATCAGCAAGGGCACGGGTCAGCAAATTGGTATGACCTTTGCGACCAAAGCCAAAAATCATCGAGGCGCCAACATCAAAGATATAATCTCCCCTGCGAAAACTGCCGCCGCTTCCCCCCGGAATCAGGTAGCGCTCCAGCACCAAGACCCGAGCGCCTTTAGCGGCCAACTGGGTGGCTGTGACCAGGCCGCCAATGCCTGATCCGATCACAATCACATCCCAGATGTCCTGATCCGCAGCACCAGATCCAGCAATAACTCGGGAATCGACAGACACCGGCCAAAGACGAATGGGCCAACCCTAGGAAACGGGCCTCACAAAGCACCTGTCCCAGGATGGCCCTGAAAGCATCCAGCCATCATGGAGCTTAAGCCTTAGGCATCCACCAAACGACCGTCTTCTCCGAAGCGCTCGACGGAAACCACTTCTTTGCGCAACGTGATCGACTGGGGATCGTGATACTCACTGCGATCGCGACGAATCCGAATCTCCTCCACCAAAACGAGCTCCTTGTGGGTCACCACCCTTTCCTCAAGGATGGGGATGACGGTGACGTCGCCTTCTTCCCTCACTTGGGGAACCGCACCAGTCACCACTTGATTGATGGGCACATGCTCCACGCTCACCCGTTCCCGTTGCAGGGGGTCATCCACGACCACATCCCGGGATTCGATGGATTTGGTGATGCGCACCTTTCCGGTTTCGACCCTCTGCTTAGCCAGCTCTAGCTGCTCTTCAACGACGGGGATCACCAGGCCACGGGCATCCCGAACCGCGTCTGTTAACAGCCAGGTGCCCGCCCCCTGCCACTTCAGCTCGTGGCGGGGAAGGGTGATCTGGGAGCCATCCTCCCGGCCCAGCACAACGGTCTCGACATTGCCCTCGATGGTCTGCTGCAGTAACTGATAGGTCTCACCCCGTTCGCCGACGACGACAAGGTTGCCAGAGGTCACAGGGTTGTCAGAGGCAGTCACGTCAGAACTCCGTAGACGAGAAGGGGCAGGAAGGGAAGAAGGGGATGGCTTGGACGTCACCGGGCTATCGAGGACCTGCGACGGCTCAGTCGCCAAGGGGGATGGAGCTTGGGATGGGGCCCCGGCTCCCGGCGGGGATGAGGGAGAGGCAGGCGCAGGATTTTCGCTGACGCCTGATGGTTTCAAGCCGAGCCAAGAAAACAACTCTCTCAACATTCCATTCACAGTCAGTCAAGTTCATTACAGAGAAAAGGGCCCATGACGGGAATTCCCGCTGTATGGGCCCCAGACTGGCACAAATCAAGGTTCCCCCTGACCCAAAAGGAACAAGGGGAAATTCTTTGTGCTGATCAGCGTTCGGTGGTGTGAAGGGTTTCGATCACCTTGCCGTCGGCACCAACGCGCTCGGCGCGCACGTCGGAACGACGCACGGTTTCGGTGACGGTTTGACCCTTGGTTTCGGCCTGCTTGGCGAGGTTGACTTCCTCAACAACCTGGGCACGCTTGCTGACCAGGGCACGCTCGTCGAACTCGGAGAGTTCAAACACGCGCTCTTTGAAGGCATCTTCCAAGGCGGCGCGGTTGACGGCACGGCGCTGAACGGTGACAGTTTCATCGACCAGGTCGATGGACTTGGAGACCTTGGCCTCCGAAACCACGTTGTAGATGCGCATACGGCCGGTTTCGACCTTTTCTTTGCCCAGTTCAACCACTTCTTCAACCACTTCAAGGACGTTGGGATCCTTGGCGGCGTCGATCAGTTCGGCCTTCACATGGGGGTGCTTGGCGGCCAGAGCGACGGCGTGTTCGCGGATGTTGACAGGGTTGTAACCACCGATGATTTCGGCGGCACGGGCTTCGGCATTAAGGGGCACTTGGGCGGTCAGAAGGGTGCCACCATCCCTGACGCCGGCGAGGTAAACACCGAGATCTGGTTCGGGAACCAGATCGGAAAGAGCCCGCAGTTTGGGGGCGTCGGAAGCATCATCAGCGCTCAGCAGGTCGAGGGCGTCACGGTGGAGGCCAGCGGCCACGAGATCTTCCAGAGCCTTGGCGGCATGGGCGTTTTCGGCAAACAGGCCGATAACGGTGCGGGTAGACATTGGGTGTTGGGAGTGAGAGAAATTGACTGCGCCAAATAAGATTTCATGGATCTCAAGTATCCATAAAAGTTTCCCGAGCTCAAAGACGAGTGAGCCCGTTCCTCGTATCTGGGGACGCAGCGCGGAACGCCTGGGCGGCATCCTTGACTCAAGGGTAGGGGCTAATGACAAAGAAGGTCAAGTGCTTCAAACAGCTTTAACAAGCCAGACTCATCCTTGACCAACCTAGCCAAAACATCCATTTTCCCTGATGGCGACAAGATTCATCGATCAACAACCACTCCTTGCGCAAGTCGCAGGACCTTGTGCGCTTTTTGCATTGTTCCCTAGGACACGCGCTCGTGTGATCTTGTTTTGTAGCAGCCTGAACATCTGCTCCATGAGTAATAAAAAGGTAAAAAAAATGCCGGCATGGCCGGCATGATCAAACTTAATTAAACGTCCTTTGGGTGATTGTTCGAATCGCACCTAGGCGGATTCAAACGCGAGGATCCTTCGAGAGTGATTTGATGTCGATCCAACCACCATCGACCAGTTCGGCCCAGTCATTGAGATAACGACCATTCAGTTTGACCGTACTGCCTGCGGCGAGGCTGCGAGTCACCGCATTGGTGATGCCGGCGCCGGAGCGAACCTCAATGGCAGCATCCTGGGTCCGCAGGATGGCATCAAACACCTTGGCGACTGAAGTCTCGACCGGAACAGTCGTGGTGGTCTTGACAGCTGGAGTGGGGTTCGCATAGCTGCCGGCCTTGATCGCGTTGACGTCTGCGGCTTCCTTGGGACGAAGGAAGAAAAGAAGCGGAAGCAGCAGGAGCGGCAGGAGCAACAGGGGATTGAAGCCACCTTTGCGCTCGGTGGTAGTCACCACCCGATCGCGGTCACGTTGGACAGCGACGCGTTCGGGCTGCTGCACAGCCACCCGAGCCGGTTGCTGAACGGCCACCCGAGCCGGTTGCTGGACAGCGGCGCGCGGGGCGACGGCCGCGGTCTCACGAGCAGGGGCTGGGGCCACGTAAGCGTGAATGTTCTGGGAGAAACCGCAATTGAATTCGAAGCGTTCACCGCCCTTGCTCAATCGCAGCACAACGCTGGAACTGTCCCCATCGGCGGGGACGGCAGAGGTGACCTCCTCAACGGCGTAGCCACGTTTCTTGGCAACACTGACACAGGCATCCTTCGTTACCTGGACCATGTCTTCGGCCAAAGTGGCTGCCGACACCAAGGGAGCGTGAATCAGCAAGCCGCAGGAGAAGACCAGTGCAGCAAGCCCTGCAAGAAACGTTCTTGAAGCCGCTCGAAGGGTTCGGCCTGGAGCCGGAACCGGGAGAAAATGGTTTTTCATGCCTGTAAAGAACAGCCCGTTTCGAAAGAAATTGTGGGGAGAAGAACGTGCTCCCAAAAGGAGTCGAGCCCTCAGACAACTTCTATCGGCGATAACGCCAGGCCGGTCAGGGTCTTCACAATAAGTTATTCGTTTTTTGACCTGACTGAGGCCAAAGAAGCAATAGGCCGCCTCATATTTTACGAAATCTGTACCTCACTCTTCTCTTCTTCCTGAAGGATGATGTTGGGCCGCTCTAGCGTCGCCTCCATTCGCCCAGCTAGGTCCGCGAGGGCACGGTCTCGGTAGGCCCCGTACCGCAGGCGCTTATCGCGTATCCGACAGCCAAGCTCGGGTAGGAGTCCGAAATTGGGCGGCATGGGCTGAAAGCGACCCTTGGCGCAAGGGCCATGCTCAAGCGGCGGGGTACTGATGAAGTGCACAAGAGCACCCGACATGGTGGTCTCAGGGAGAGTCAGTGGTGCCTGTCCTTTGACGAGCCTGGCCGCATTGGTGCCCGCCAACCATCCGCCCGCCACCGCAGCCGCATAGCCCTCGGTCCCCGTGATCTGGCCGGCAGCCAACAGGGTGGGACGACGGCGGAACTGCAAGGTGGAATCAAGAAGCTGGGGTGATTCGAGAAACGTGTTGCGGTGCATCACGCCAAAGCGAACAAATTCGGCATCCTCCAAGCCAGGGATCATTCGCAAGACGCGCTTTTGTTCAGCCCACTTGAGGTTGGTCTGGAAACCGACCAGATTCCAAAGACGGCCGTCGCGATCTTCCTGGCGCAACTGCACCACGGCATAGGCCCTTTTGGCTCGTCTTACTTCGCGATCGTTGACATCGCCCCAGCGTGGATCCCAGAGCCCGATAGGCTTGAGGGGTCCATAGCGCATCGTGTCCTCACCGCGCCTGGCAAGCTCCTCAATCGGAAGGCAACCTTCGAAGAAACAAGCCGATTCCTGTTCAAAATCCTTGAGTTCGGCTTGCTGTGCCGACAGCAAGGCGGACCGAAAAGCAAGATATTGATCCCGATCCATGGGACAATTAATATAATCAGCCTCTCCCTTATCGTAACGACTAGCGCGAAAAGCCAGATCAAGATTGATGCTTTCACCCGCCACAATCGGACTGGCTGCATCAAAAAAATGGCACTCTTCTCGGCCCGTGAAAGCTCGCAGTTGCTCAGCTAAAGGCTCTGAAGTCAGCGGACCCGTAGCCAAGACAGTGATCGTTTCAGGGGGCGGCAGCTCGTTCTGCTCCCGCCGCTCAACGGTCACCAAGGGATGGGATTCAAGGGCAGCTGTCAGCGAAGCGCTGAAACGACCGCGATCGACGGCCAATGCTCCTCCTGCGGGCACCGCATGTCGGTCGGCCGTTTGGATCACCACAGAACCGAGACGCCGCATCTCTTCCTGCAGGAGACCTGCCGCCCGATCGGAAGAGAGGGCCCCGAAACTGTTGCTGCAGACCAGTTCGGCAAATTCCTCGCTGTGGTGGGCCGGAGAACGCCGCACGGGGCGCATTTCGACCAAGCGAACGGGAATTCCTGCTGAGGCGATTTGCCAGGCGGCCTCGGTGCCGGCCAGGCCGGCACCAAGAACAAGGACCGTCAAGCCTGGGCGCGCTTAATGAACAGCTGCAGCTGACCAACGGCTGCCCGACCAATGTGAAAGACAGCCCAGGAAGCGGCGAGAAGGATTGGAGCGACAACCAAAAGCAACCGCAGGTCCATGTCAACCAAAAATCGACTGACGAGATTGTATCCAAATCCGAAGCGCTCCCGCCACGATCCTTGCCGCCCTTGAGACATTGCAGCAATTGGCGCCCAGAAACTCAGAAGCTGGCCGACAACACCTGAGCGGTTGCGTTCGAGCCACCTTTGCGCTGAAAACGCACTGTTGGGGCTTGATACCAGCAGTTGGCCGGCTCAGCGCATCTGATTGCGGCTTGTGGTCTCATAGGTCACGTCAAGCGCCCCCTTAAGCAGCACCCTCCCGGCAATAGCACCCTGAGGCCGAGGCCATAGCCGGCCCGAGAGATCTGCTAACCACTCGCTCAAAAGCCTGTGCCGCCGCCAAGGCCGGCATGGGCACGAGCCAACTGGCGATAACGCCGGGCGTGTTGACGCTGCTGCTCGATGGCCTCAGCGCTCAACTGGCGTCGAACTTCGGCAGGGGCCCCCATCACCAAGGCACCATCGGGAACGTCGCGGGTGACGACCGAACCGGCACCCACCAACGCACCAGCTCCCACAGAGACCCCGTTGAGAACGATCGCGCCGATACCGATTAAACAGCCATTGCCGAGGCTGGCGCCATGGATGACAGCCCGATGGCCGATGGTGACATCACTGCCGATGGTGACGGGCAGACCCGGATCGCCATGGAGGATTGCACCATCTTGAACATTGCTGCCCTCACCAATCACGATCGGCGAGACATCTCCCCGGGCGACCGCTGTGGGCCAGAGGCTGGCGCCAGCGGCCATGCGGACATCGCCGATGAGCACGGCAGCCTCAGCAACCCAGGCCGCAGGGTCGATCGAAGGAGCCGGCCAGGGGGGCAGGATTGACTGGGCGCAAGGATGGTCCGCCAAGGCCATCCCAGTCTCGCCAGCAGTTTCGGACATGGAAAACCAATGTGGAGACTCGATCCATTGTGAGTGTTCAGGCCAGGTGATACCGTCTCAGGGTGTCGCGGGTGCAGGACCGCCATGGTTCGGCAGATTGCGGGCATCGGGTCGCTAGCTCAGCGGTAGAGCATTCGGCTTTTAACCGATTGGTCCTGAGTTCGAATCTCAGGCGACCCATGGGAAATGTTCAATCGTTGCCATCGGCAACCAGGAGATGTGATAAGAAAGAATTTGATTTGCAGAGCATGCTCATGACCCCTTCTGTCCAAGGCACTCCTAACAAGGTGCATCGCCCCCGCATGGCTCGCAGCAACGCAGGGATTGGTTTGGTGGTTCGGCCTAGGGTTCTACCTCCGGTCCATCAGTGCTTTGAAGCGCAACAGCAACGATTTCTGAAGCGGCGCCAAATGCTCCGCGAAGCAGTGGCAACGGCAGTGATCACCTTCCTGCTCACATCAGTGGCTGTGGCCATGCCTACGACATTTCAACAAAGTCCTATGGCAACTCTGGGAACGATGAAAGAACTGATTCTTCACCCAGCGGCACAAAACAATCAGGGTGCCCTCGTCGACTGCCCTTAGTTGATTCGACCCATTGATTCGACTCTTTGATTCGACCATCAAATGCCGTCCAGTTGATGCTATGGGCGGCAACAAATCCAGGCGGCAATCAGAATTTATAAGTTTTTTTGGTCCGACGTCGTAGACGTCGACCCCATTGAAAGGCTGCAAAAATACCTAAAACTGGAACAGGTGCAGGGGCAGCAATGCTATTATATTCAACAATTAGTGATTTTGCCAATATGTTATTTGGAGAAGGATTATTATTTGAGGAGCAGGGGTAAGAAAGAGTTGAACAATTTAATGTATCTCCCCACTGATTTAAATTATTAAAATAGAAGACGACATCGTCGTTGGTTGCATTATCTGGTTGACCACTGTACCAGGAAGTATAACTAAGCGGATTCCCATCCACCCACTGCCATCCCTGGCCAGGCTCTGGTGAACCAGGCTGCTGAAATAAACCTATGTAAGGACCGAAGTAGTCGCCTCCCAGTTGATACCAAAGAGCAGGACCATTAACTGAGGCTGAAGTTCCAATTTGAGAAAACACAAAATTATTCTCTGCCGAGGTATTTAAACTGACCAGATCTCCACCGGTAGAAAGGGCAAAATTTCGAGCTTCCGTCCAGGTAATTTGAGTTGAATTAGTAAAGGCCTTATAAGAGTGTCCATCGTAGGTAAAGCTGGTTACTTCGGTATAAGCCTGGGCCGCTGGCGCGACTGCAGCTGCAAGAACTGCTGAAATGGCAATAGAGAACCTCTCTGTCTTGCCTTGACTAGGGGCAAAATGATCAGAAAAGACTTTGGACAAATTGACGCGACGAATGAATCGAAACTTTCCTCTAAACAAAACATTTTGTGTGTAGCGCATAAATACGTACATTTTGTTGCATGTTCCATATTACTTTATCATTGTTAAACAAATAGGCGCAAGATTTTAGCCCAACGTGACAGTTGTGAAATCGTCTACTCATAAAAAAATTTC
>JBEIVL010000065.1:0-1717 GCA_040373885.1 Aphanothece sp. | reverse complement strand
TGGGAATGATGGCCATAGGGCCCCGCCGGCTGGAGGGGCCCCATCCGCCATCCCATCACCCCGCCTTGCCCGTGGCCTTCGTCAACGAAGTCGTTTCCGACGCCGATATCGACGCCTATGGCCTCCCCTTTGAGAAGGGCAAGGGCCATTGGTGGACCCGCGACAAGGAGCGGGATCTTTATTTGTGGGGTGGGCGCGGGGGGAATCCTCTTTTGGACGAGGAGATTCAGGGTCGTTTCCACTTGTTCATTTCTGGATCTAGCTTGCGTCTTGCAATTTCGTTGGGGAGGTGGTCTCAAAATTGGCATGTTAAGCCCTATCATATTGTTTGGGATCAATTGCTCTGGATTGATCCGCCGGACATGGGTGGTTTGGAGCGTAAGCATGTGATATCCGTGTTGAAAGAGGCTTTGCTGGCTTACGGGCGCGACGGCTGGGAGAATATCAACACTCCTGACCGCGTGGTGACATTCGGATTTTAGATAGCGGTCTGAATCCATCTGGGCACAGCTGCGCCTGGCGATTCCTCCAAGCCGAGGGGGGCCGAGCGGCTGGTTGATGCCAGGAGATCCTTCAGTCTTCCTTCTGAATTGTCGGTAAGACATCGTGTTGTTCTGGTCCCATCGCCCCTCGGAACCCCGGCTAGTTGCTTGATCCTGTTTAGGACTCGGTGGTCAGGTCTGCCCGCAGGGAGGCGGAGCGTTGCTCTGATGTCCGCCCTTGGGAATGATCGCTGCGTTGCCGTTGCTTGCAGGTAACGGTCCGCTGATCTCCCTCACCTTTCTCTGCCATGGCCATCACAGCCGAGGCGGCTATAGCCCGCCTAGTCGACGTGAGTACGGTCGATCAACTCACCGCCTTAATTGATGAGATTGACCTTGGGTCTTTTGGTGGTCGTACGATGCTGTTTAGTGGAGAATCTATTGGCAATACTGGAGCTGGGCGGCCTGTTGTCAAATCTTACCAGGTCGCCAAATCACTCGCTTCTGTTCATTCCGAGTTGCTTTTTGTAAGCGAGCTTCAGATAGGTAGGTTTTTGGAAATAAACCGTGAAAGTCCAGCCGTTAACAAGGTGCTTGTGCAAAAGCTTGATGAATTATTTGGGGGCGACGAATCTCAAATACTCTCCTACCTCTACGGCTCCCGCGACGCCGACGGCAATCGGATCGCCAATGGCATCTGGGACCGGGTTTCGGCCCGCTTCGCCGCCGCCGCCAGTGGGGAGGTGCTCACCCTCACTGCTGGCGCCCGGCTCGATGGCGTGTTCGCCCAGAGCGAACTGGCGGTGCTGCTGGCTAATCCCCGCGTCACGCGGATCGATGGCATTCCGATCAGTGTGCTGCGTGGACTCAACCTGCAGCAGGCCTTTGAGCTGATCACCGCCAAGTCCGAAATCGAGTTGGCCCATCTCCGCGTGGCCGTGGATCCCTCCGGCAATCCGATTCTGCGTGACGGGCTTCTACAGATCGATAGCCGCCCCTTCCTCGTCGATCTGCCCCCCGTGGCTCCGCCCACCCTGCCGGAGGGGGTCACCTACCGCCCCCTCGGCACCCTCCTGCCCCCCGACCGCTTCCACAGCCACCAGCAGGTGCTGCAGCGCTACCGCCCGCTGCTGGAGGCCGAGCGGCAGGCCCTCAACCGCCCCGATCAGATCCTGGAGCGGGTAGCGGCCACCAAGCTGCTCAACCGCCTGGATGAGGGCTTGCTGGTACTGGGA
>JBEIVL010000014.1:0-39498 GCA_040373885.1 Aphanothece sp. | reverse complement strand
GTGATCAGGATGTAGGGATCATCCAGCACCGCCTCCATGCGCTCGGTATCGGTGGCGAAGTAAGGGGAGATATAGCCCTTATCGAAGCGCATCCCTTCGGTGACCTCGAGCTCGGTGGTCATCGATTTGCCTTCTTCGAGGGAGATCACACCCTCTTTACCCACCTTGTCCATGGCATCCGCGATCATCCGGCCGACTTCTTCGTCATTGCCAGCGGAGATGGTTCCCACTTGAGCAATGGCGATGCTGTCGCTGATGGGCTTGGCATGTTCCTGGATCTTGGACACCAAGAATTCAGATGCCTTGTCAATGCCGCGCTTCAGGGTGATCGCGTTAGCACCAGCAGCCACATTGCGCAGGCCCGCCTTGACCATGGCATGGGCCAGAACAGTGGCCGTTGTGGTGCCGTCGCCGGCCGCGTCGTTGGTTTTGCTTGCGGCTTGGCGGATCAGGGCCACGCCAGTGTTTTCAATATGATCTTCGAGCTCGATTTCCTTGGCGATGGTGACGCCATCATTGATGATTTGGGGAGCACCAAATTTCTTTTCCAGAACCACGTTCCGGCCCTTGGGGCCAAGGGTGACAGCAACGGCTTCAGCCAGAATGTCGATGCCCCTTTCAAGAGCGCGGCGAGCTTGTTCGTTGTAAATAATGCGTTTAGCCATGGAAGGAAAGCGTGGGTAAGGGGGAAAAGATTTAGAGAGCGTTTAACGCTCAGTTGACGATGGCGAGAATGTCTTTCTCAGAAAGAAGGACAAATTCATCGGTGCCCAGCTTGATGTCGGTGCCGGCGTACTTGCTGTACAGAACCTTGTCGCCAACACTCACTTCAGGGGCTTGGCGGGATCCGTCCTCATTGCGCTTGCCGGGACCGACTTGAACCACCTCACCCACTTGGGGCTTTTCCTTGGCGGTGTCAGGAAGAAGAATGCCTCCGGCAGTGCGTTCTTCGGATTCGGAGACTTTGATAAAAATCCGATCTCCGAGGGGTCTAACCGTCGAGACGCTGAGCGAAACAGCAGCCATTGGTTTTTGAAACGTAGGACGCGGGAGTCAGGCTGTGAAGCACCCAGCGACGGCGTCGCCGACGTCACGGACTGGGCTCGAGCCCTGGGGCGCAGCAAGAGTTGGCACTCACAACTCCCGACTGCCAACCTATGGCAAAAGCTTGGCCCCAAAGGGGTTCCAGATGTTCGGTTGACCGAACCACGCCGATCACGGCCATGCCCATCCTTGGTTCGCCCAGGCACCGGAGCGCTGGAATGGTGGCCAGGGCTGGTGGTAAGGTTGCGCCGCTTTGAGCGGGTCAGGAGATCCGCCATCAGCGTCCCGCGTCCCCACCTCTATCTCCCTTATGGCAGCTGCTGCTTCCGCCGCTCCCGGCACCAAAGGCATCGTCAAGCAGGTGATTGGTCCGGTGCTTGACGTGGAGTTCCCGGCCGGCAAGCTGCCCAGGATTTACAACGCTCTGCGTATTGAAGGCACAAATTCGGCCGGTCAGAATGTCGCCCTGACCGCCGAAGTTCAGCAGCTCTTGGGTGACCACCGTGTTCGAGCGGTGGCCATGAGCACCACCGACGGCCTCGTGCGCGGGATGGATGCGCTCGATACCGGAGCCCCCATCTGCGTTCCAGTGGGTGAAGCCACCCTGGGTCGCATCTTCAATGTGCTCGGTGAGCCCGTAGATGAACAGGGCCCTGTCAGCACCACCACCACGGCACCCATCCACCGGGAAGCTCCCAAACTCACCGATCTGGAAACCAAGCCCAAGGTTTTCGAAACCGGAATCAAGGTGATTGACCTACTGGCGCCCTATCGCCAAGGGGGCAAAGTGGGTCTGTTTGGGGGTGCTGGGGTCGGCAAGACCGTTCTAATTCAAGAACTAATTAATAATATTGCCAAAGAACATGGTGGTGTTTCCGTGTTTGGTGGTGTTGGTGAACGTACCCGCGAAGGTAACGACCTCTACGAAGAATTCAAAGAGTCGGGTGTCATCAACGCCAATGACCTCAGCAAATCCAAGGTGGCTCTTTGCTACGGCCAGATGAACGAGCCTCCTGGCGCGCGCATGCGCGTGGGTCTTTCCGCACTCACCATGGCCGAACACTTCCGGGACGTGAACAAGCAAGACGTGCTGTTGTTCATCGACAACATCTTCCGCTTTGTCCAGGCGGGTTCCGAGGTCAGCGCTCTGCTCGGCCGAATGCCTTCGGCCGTGGGTTATCAACCCACACTGGGTACCGACGTGGGTGAATTGCAAGAACGCATCACCTCCACCCTGGAGGGATCAATCACCTCCATCCAGGCCGTCTACGTGCCAGCGGATGACCTTACCGATCCAGCCCCCGCCACCACCTTTGCCCACCTTGACGCCACCACCGTTCTGAGCCGCGGCCTGGCTTCGAAGGGTATTTATCCGGCGGTTGATCCTCTTGATTCCACCAGCACGATGCTGCAACCATCGGTGGTGGGTGACGAGCACTACCGCACGGCACGGGCAGTTCAGTCAACCCTGCAACGCTACAAAGAACTCCAGGACATCATTGCGATCTTGGGTCTTGATGAACTCTCTGAAGATGATCGTCGCACGGTAGACCGTGCCCGCAAGATTGAAAAATTCCTTTCCCAACCTTTCTTTGTGGCTGAAGTCTTTACCGGTCAATCCGGTGAGTACGTCAAGCTCGAAGACACCATCAACGGCTTCAACATGATTCTTGCTGGTGAACTCGACGATCTTCCCGAGGCCGCCTTCTACTTGGTCGGCAATATCGACCAGGTCAAAGCCAAAGCCCAAAAGATCCTCTCCGAAGCAAAGGGTTGATCCATGACTTTCACCCTCAGGGTTCTCTCCCCCGACAAAAGTGTTTTTGACGGACTCGCAGACGAGGTGATCCTGCCCAGCAGTTCTGGGCAAATGGGGATCCTCACCGGCCACGTTTCGATGCTGACTGCCCTAGACGATGGGGTCTTGCGGGTTCGTGAAGGCAGCACTTGGCAATCCATTGCCCTGATGAGCGGCTTTGCCGAAGTGGATGGCAATGAGGTCACGGTGCTTGTCAACGGCGCTGAATTGGCCAATGACATTGATGCCTCCAAAGCCGAACGGGAACTGGAAGCAGCCACCCAGGCCTTTGCCGCCTTTGACAATCAACCCACCAGTACTGCCAAGGTCAAAGCTCAACAGGCTCTCTCGCAAGCTCGGGCTCGCCTGGCGGCCACCAAAACGGCTTAGGCCGAAAGAGACGGGTTTAGAGACTGATTCAAAACAGCGGGATTTAGCGATCCCGCTTCGATCAATCAAGTTCCCCAAAAAAAAACCGGCCTTGTGGCCGGTTTTTTGTTATCTGCAACCAGAACCGGCGGTTGAGGCTCAGGCGGTTCCGCAGAAGGTGACGTCGGGGAATTTGAGCTTGGCCTCTTCCAGAGATTTGCCGCGACCCTCTTCCTGCCAGTAGTTGATCACCTCGGTGGCCTTGTTGAGAATCTCGACCCTCTCGTTATCGGTGATCCAGCTCTTGCGCTCGAGTTCGGTTTTGAGGGTTTCCCAGGCGTCTTCCCGGGGCCAGAAGAAATAGGCCGTGAGGGGGCTGGGGCCGCCACCGACGATCTGATCGACCGCCAGGGCAACGTTGTCCGGCAACCAGAGGATCTTCAGAAGGAAGCGACCCTCATCGGCTTTTGGGGTGTAGCCAGAAGGGACACCATCTTCATCAATCGTGGCCGTGGCCAAGGCGGCACTGCCACCGCGCAGAACCGGGCGGCCCTGGGTCACCTCGCTGGCGGCCGTCGGATCGGCGACGTCATCGATGGCGGCCCCAATCACCGCCTCGTCACTGATCGTCTCGGCTGCTGTCATGGTCGGTGCGCTCAAGGCAGAAGGACAAACACCTAACCTATCAGCCTCGCCGCAATGGCTCCCTGAGTCCCCGCGCCCTGGTTCTCTTCGACATTGATGGCGTCATCCGTGACGTCGGCGGCAGCTACCGGCGCGCCCTCAGCGAAACCGTGCATCATTACAGCGGTTACCGCCCGTCAACCGCCGAAATCGACGCACTCAAGGGCGAAGGCCTCTGGAACAACGACTGGGAGGCTTCGCTGGAATTGCTGCGGCGGCAGGGATCCAACGCGCCACTGCCCACCTTCGACGAGATTGTCGCGATCTTCACGGAGGCCTATTTCGGCGGCGACCCCAACGGTGACCCGTCCTCCTGGAAGGGCTTCATCGGCAACGAACCGCTGCTGGTACCTGCCAACTTCTTCACAAGGCTCAGTGAAGCAGGTTTTGCCTGGGGGTTCGTCAGTGGCGCCGAACCACCGTCCTGCCGATTTGTGCTTGAGCAGCGTTTGGGGCTGGTCGACCCTCCCTTGATCGCCATGGGGGATGCCCCCGACAAACCCAATCCCCAAGGGCTTCTGCAGATCGCCCGCCGACTACTGGACCGCCATCAAGCTCCGGACCTTGGTCCCCTGGCCCCACCGGTGGCCTATCTGGGAGATACGGTCACCGATGTGGTCACCCTGATGCGTGCCCGGCAGGAGGTGCCCCAGCAACGATGGCTGAGCCTGGCCGTTGCGCCACCACACCTGCACAACGCAGAGGCGCAATCGGCCCGCGAACAGTACGAACAACTGTTGAGAGAGGCTGGGGCCGAACGAATTCTGGCCAGCACCAGCGCGGTGATCGATGCCATGGAGGCCTGGCTGGGGACCAACGCCATGGTGGAAGGTCCCTGAGCCCAGCCAATCGTCACGCCGAGCACGGGGTCAACCAACGCCAAGGCTTGGCGAACCCAAGACCTTGAGTTGGCTCTGGCTCTACGCGAACGCTTGCGATGGGATTCCATGCCCCGACCGCTCGGCCCCGCCAGGCCGGGTGCCACCGATCAAGGGCGCAAGAGTTCATCCACGACCAGCTCCACGGCCTCGGGCCGTGCCATCAATTCATGGTGCGCCAGGTGGAGCGGAAAGGCGAGGCGGCGTCCCACGGGTAACACTGCAGTCCAGCCCGGCACGACCATCATGTCGGCCACGCAATAGATGCTGCAGCAATCGATGCTGGCCAGGACACCGGGATCGTCGTTCAGGCGACGCAGCAGGTCGCTCCCCAGCTTCATGTCCGCCACCGAAGCCAGGGGCCAGCGGGGCCACACCTGGGCCGCCAAGGTGCCCTGTTGGGGGCTGGCCACGCTGGTGAAGCGCCGAACCCGCTTGTCACCCCCCTGCAACTGAATCCAGGTCCGGCTGATCAAGCCCCCCATCGAGAACCCCATCACATCAAGGGGCTGATCGGGGCCGAAGGTGGCTTCAATGGCTTGATTCAGTTGGGCCGCCAGCTCTTCCAGGGGCACCACCCCCAGGCCATGGGGCAGATGCGGTGTGAAGGGGGTGCCGCGGCGGCCGGCCAGGGTGCGCTTGAGGGTGTTGAAGAGATCAGGCGTGTCCCAGAGGCCATGCACCAGCACCAGGGGGGGAGAAGACAACATCAAGGGGAATCAAGATGGCGGTGAGCCTGGGGCTTGCAACCCCCATCCTGGCAACACGGACCAGGCCCATGATTCGAATCAAGTCGGTACGGGTCTAGTCGGGCTTAAATGGATGAAGCGGGTTGTTTGAAGCCAGAACGTTTGATTGGTCCCGCTCGAACGGGCCGTTGATCGAATCGGGCCTTCAATCAAGCGACCCGATGCCTGTAGGCATCCAATCCCAGTCCAAACCCTTGATCGGGACCAAGGGACCTTCCACCCTTCGATTCTGGGCCGCTTCCCTTCGCCTTGATCTTGATGAGCGCCCCTGGATCGCGGACCGGCCATGGTGAAAAACACAACGCCGACAGGGTCGGCTGGTTGAGGGCCGTGGTGCTGGGGGCCAATGACGGGGCCATCTCGGTTGCCAGCCTGGTGGTGGGAATCGCCGCTTCTGGTGCCCCGCGCAGCCAGATCCTGCTCTCAGGCCTTGCGGCCACTGTGGCCGGCGCCGCTTCGATGGCTGCCGGCGAATTCGTCTCGGTGCAGTCCCAGGCCGATACCGAAAAGGCCGATCTAGCAAAGGAACGACAAGAATTGCTGCTGGATCCCGCCGGCGAACTCGCGGAATTAACAAGCATCTACATCTCACGGGGCCTTGATCCTGAGCTGGCCAAGCGGGTGGCCGTGCAACTGAGCCAACACGACGCCCTAGCCGCCCACGCCCGCGACGAACTTGGCCTCAGTGAGATTTTGCGCGCTCGGCCGATCCAGGCCGCCGGCGCCTCCGCGGCCAGCTTTCTGATTGGAGCGCTGCTGCCTTTGCTGACGATCATGGTCAGCCCTGCGAACCGCATCACCGAAGTGACAACAGCCGCGGCGCTTTTGGCCCTTGCTGTGCTGGGGGCTCTTTCAGCCCATGCCGGTGGAGCCTCGCGCCGCCGCAGTGCCCTTCGGATGCTTTTCTGGGGGGCCTTGGCCATGGGGCTGACGGCGCTGGTGGGTCACTGGTTTGGTGCCGTGGTCTGACTTTCGGCCATGCCGAGGGCCCTGAGATCGACCACCTGGGGGGCTTGGTCTGACCTCAAGCTGGCCAAACCCTTGGCGGACAATATCTGCCAGATGGCCGCCTGCACGGCACTACAAATCTCAGGCTGATTAATAGGATCGTCGATCATGAAACGCAGGGCAAAAATACTGGATACCCAACTTGTCGTATCGCCGATCTTCAACAGCAACGCCTGGGGAGGCGGATCACTGAGTACGCCTTCGATGGAAGCCGCTGATTGTTGCATGAGAGCCATGATCACACTTGGATCTTGATCAGGCGGGACAGGCACCTTGACCTCACAGCGCATGAAAGGATCAGTTCTTGTATAAGTAACGGTAGCGTTGGCGAAAAAAGTCTGATTTGGAATCACAAGCTCAGCATTATCAGCCTCACGCCAAAGGGTTGTTGCCCGCAGGTTTTGATATCGCACTTCACAGACTTCACCATCGAAGGACAATTTCTCTCCGGGGCGGACCGAGCCCTCGAATAACATCCAGAGCCCACTGATAAAATTCGATGCTATTTCTTTCATTCCAAAGCCAATCCCCAAAGAAAGACCACCTGCAACAGCAACGATGGTCGTGCCGTTCATCCCCAAGCGATGCAAGCTCCAAAGCAAACCAATCGCCACTAACAGATAGCGAATAATCAAGGCGTTCGCCTTACGGCTTCCTTCACCGCTAACGAATAAACTCTGAAAGAAACTGGCCAGAACTTTGGCCGGAAAGCCACTGGCCGCAAGTGAAAGGTAGGCCACAGACAAAGCCATCAACAAATCACCCAGATTGAATTGGTTGCCAAACCAGTGGCCTACCGGGATCAGGGACAAATCCTCCAGGCTATCGAGAGATCGAAGCAAAGTAGCCAGGAAAAAAACTAAAAATATTGGCCGAATTACCTGAGTCTCCAATTGCCGCAGCTCTGAGCGACCCACGGATTGATCGATCAAACAATGCATCCCATCAAGACCATACCAAGCAAGCAATAACACCACGAATTCTAGAATCAATCGAAATGGATACCCCCCAACAGCCAGGCCAAAACCCAAACTGCCAAGAATCAAAAGCTGTGCCCATCGACGAACCCAGAATTTCTTCCCTGAAACCGGCCAACTTCGCTGGACAAACCCCAGGATGAATACAGCCAACAAAATCGACAAGAGCTGCAGGAGAACCGAACCCCGCTGCAAATAACCCAGCCAACCAACTACTTCCTGAAAGAGTTCAATCATGGTCAACGAGAGAGGGGCCGCAAATAATTGATCAAACTATCGGTCGCCGTTGCACTATCGATCTCATCAAAGAGATAACGACTTAAGGCACTCTGCAAATCTCCATTGACACGACGATCGGCATTGTCGATGACTACCGCTAATCGCCGATCAACGTCAGACTGAACATTAGCCGCCAACATGGCCGCCAATGCGGGAGACTTAGTCTTGGCAAAATTCAAATCGGTCAATACAGAAAGCTCCTCCTCGCTGCGCAAGGCCAGGGACCGTTGGCTCACGGGATTGATGCTGAAATCAATAAGGGCTTTGGCGATTCTGGACTGGTTCGGGCTGGAATTCATCCCCAGGGCGATGACCCTCTCGATCGTGATGGCACTGGCTCTGCCCCCTGGCCCTGCAGGCAGAGTCGCAACCGCCAACGCTGGTCCAAGTCGATTGCGCAGACGAAACAAATCACTGCCACGACAGGGAATCCAATCGAGACCGCCGGCGACCATTTCATCCACAAGCTCTACCTGGGTGGCCTTGAAAAGCGTCCTTTGTTGGAGCTCGGGGCTACGCAACCAGGCAAGCCAGGCGGCCAAAGGCTGCCTAATTTCAGGGGTGGGCGGCTGACCCGAAGCGATGGCCAACACACTCTTCGAAGCGCCAAGGGAACCCAAGGTCCAAGCCAGGCCGCTCAGCTCCATCGGCAGGCCAATCCTGATTGGATTGGGATGTGGGGCCAGTAATTCCTGGAGGGTGGTGGGAGGGGTGGACAAGCGTTGGCGGTTATAACAAGCCAACTGGGGGAACAGACCGATTGGCAGGCCAACGAGACGGCCGTCGCCAAGACGCAGCCGCTGCAAAGAACCCTGGTCCAGGTGAGCATGCAGGGAAGACGGGTCTGTCAGGGGCCTGATCAGATTCTTCTGCTGGAGAGCGATGGCCGTTCCCCCTTTGACGATCACCACATCCGGAGACAAGCCGGCCCTGTTTCTGCGGAGCAGAACCTCGTTCAGTTCAGTCTCGGGCAGGGTCTGCACCTGAGCCCGCACCAGGGGATGAATACGACGAAAGTCATCCAGCACGATGGCCAGGCGCATTTCGGCATGTTTCCTGGAGAGGCTGTCAAAGCGTTCGTCGGGGCTCATGCCGACCAACACGAAGATCCGCCCCCGCAAGGATCCATTCGACGTCAGGCCAAAAGAATTGGGGTCAGGACGACACGCCGTCAGTCCAAGCCCAATGACAACCCCCAACAGCAAAGCCCGGGATCGCCCCAAGCGGGAACGATGCGGCGTCAACGGCTGAAACCCAAGGCGATGCACCGGAAGGTCATGGTGACGCTGATGGAGAAAGCCACCGGGAAACAGCCCCTCAATCGTCGGGATACAAAAGCGAAGCCAGTTCCTCCGGATCGACGTCGTACACCCGCGCCAGGGTCGTTTCGATGGCACTGGTCACCACATCGGGCAAAAACCGCATGGCGTTCAGGGCATCGTCAGCGATGTCCTCGGTCAGGAGGGGGTCGCCGCCGAGTTTCTCATCGTTGATCACGGCCATCACCCAACTCTGGTAAGCCGTCACCAGGTCAGAAAACTCAAGCTCGGGGTCATTGAAATCGATGGCCATGGAGCCTTTCCTCGGCAAAGCTCCCTGCAGTTTGCCCGCTGACGGCGAGGATGGCTTGATGTCATCCTCGCCAGCTCACCCATCGACCATGGCCGGGACCGAACGCCAGAAGGAGGCATCGACCCTCCAGGCGGGCCTCTTCCGCTTTGCAATTGAAGAACTGATCCGGCAGCACCGCACCAGCTTCGTGCCGCTGTGGACGGTTGAGAGCTGGGCCAAAATCCTGATCTGGCTGGCCCTCAACAGTGGCAGTTCCGCCGATGGTGCCGCGCTTCAGGCATTTGCTGAGGCCCTCGGAACATCCCTGGCCCTGCGTCTGCGCCGGCTGTTCTTTGAACGGGAATGGGACGATCTCAATCTGCGGATCATGGGAGATCCCGCCGAACCACGGGTGCTCGTTCTGCCTCTCGATCCCCAAAAGGGACAGGACGTATCCCTTGACCTAGCGGCCGAAGGCCTACAGAGAGCAGGCCTGACATCCCTGGTGGCCAGCGATCGGCAAACCTGGTCCAGCGCCGATGGGCTGCTGGCCATCCCCTGGGCTTGAGGGCAGGGCTCAGCGGCCCCCACCAAGCCTGGGATCCCGATCAAGCCTGGCCCCTCCTACTAGGCCTGGCCCCGCATGAAGAATTGGCAACGACTGCCCCGTTCAACGTGGCGCCGTCGCCGCTGTTGAGCATCATCGAAGAGACCTTGCTCTGATGCGTTGCCCCATCCGCAGCGACGGCCTCTTGCCCTTGCGGGAGGCACCCTGATCTCCCTGATCGCCTTGATCACGGGCCTGGGAGCCCCCAATCCCGCCCGTGCCGAAACCGTGGTTGAGCGCGTGGCCCGTACCGGCGTGCTCACCCTGGGGGGGCGCACCGACCTGATCCCTGGCTCCTACGTGGATGCCAATGGTCAGCTGGTCGGGGTCTCCCTGGATGTGGCGACCCGCATCGCCGCCGAACTGGCCCGCTATCTCAACAAACCCATCCGCGTTGATTTCCGCAGGGTCGACAATCCCGACGCCCTGTTCAAGCTGGTGAGCCAAGGGGATGTGGACCTGGCCTGTGGGGTGCAGTTCACCTGGGAGCGGGAAATGTATGCGGACTACACGCTTCCCTACAGCCTTTCCGGCATTCGCTTGCTGACGCGCAACGCCTCCCTCAATGGTGAGCCCGCCGGCCTGGTGGGCAAGCGGATCGGGGCCTTGAGCGGCAGTCTCAGTGAGGCACGCATCCGCGATCTGCAACCCAAAGCCCAGATCGTCCCCTTGAACGATCTGCAGAGCGGTGTGCGCTCCCTGCTGGCGGGCCGCCTCGATGCTGTGGCCGGCGACTCGCTCACCCTGGCGGGCACGCTGGTGCCCTTTTCCGGCAGCCTGCCCAAGGGCACCACGCTTGATCTCGTTCCCCGAGAGCCCTTTGGTCGCTACGGCGTGGGCTGCATCCTGCCGGAGAACAATTCCACCTTCCGCAACCTGGCCAACCTGGCGGTGGCGGGATTGTTGCAGGGCTATCTCGATGGAGAGCCTTCCGCCTCCGCCACGGTGAACCGCTGGTTCGGTCCCAGCGGCATCCTGCAGCTTCCTCCCGAACTGATCCGAGGCTTCTTTGAATCGGTGCTGTTCTCAGTGGAACGGGTGGGAGCCCCCGTCAAACTGGCCCCGGCGGCCCAGCCCGCAACCCCATCACCTTCTGCCCCTCGCTAGAGCCATGTCTCCCTCCCGCTCCAGCCTGCTCGGCTTTCTCCTGGCATTGCCAGCCCTGAGTCTGACCGCCTCAAAAGCTGCGCTCAATCCAGCCGTTGATCCGGTTGCTCCCCCCGACCCCTCGGCGAACCTCGAACGGGGCGCTTCGCCCTCGACATCGGTGGAAGCACGATTGCAACGGCTCGCGGCTGTGATCCGCTCGCAAGAACAAGACCTGGCCCCGGGAGATCGCCCCGGTGACGACATGCTCATGGCCGCGGTCTGGGGCAACGGCGGCGGCCGCGGGGCCTTTGCCAATGCTCACCCGTATTACGGCCGGCCCGGTTTCCTTAATGGCGGCGGCGGCTGGCGCAACGGCGGCTACTTCGGCAATGGAGGCGGCTGGCGTAATGGCGGCGCCGCCTGGCGCAACGGCGGCGGGGGCTTCCGCAATTGGTGAGCAGCTCGCTCCCCCTCCCTGCCCCCGGGTCCGAACCCAACCCGTTCGGACCCCTGTCGCTGTTGGTGATCCAACCAACTCCCTATTGCAATCTCGACTGCGATTACTGCTATCTACCGGATCGGGGCAACCGGGCCCGTCTCGATCTTGAGCTGCTCGATCCGATCTTTGACGCGGTGCTCTCCAGCCCGTTCATCGGCAGAGATTTCACATTGCTGTGGCATGCGGGCGAGCCCCTAGCGGTCCCACCTGCCTTCTACGACGGTGCCACCGATCGGCTGCGCGGGGCGATCGCCCGCCATACGCCAGGCCTGAGAATCGACCAGTCGATTCAAACCAATGGCATCCTGATCGACGCCAAGTGGTGTGACTGCTTCCGCCGCAATGCCATCAGCGTTGGCGTCAGCCTGGATGGCCCCGCCTTCCTCCACGATGCCCATCGCCGCACCCGCCGGGGCCTCGGCAGCCACGCGGCCACCATGCGGGGCATCCAGCATTTGCAAAGGGAAAATCTACCTTTCCATGTGATCTGTGTTTTAACGGACGCATCACTGGACCACGCCGAAGCCCTGTTTCGTTTCTTCGTGGATCACGGCATCCGCGACGTGGGCTTCAACATGGAGGAAACCGAAGGCGTCAACCGCCGATCCAGTTTGGATCGGCCCGAAAGTGAAACGCGTTACAAACGTTTTCTCGCTGAATTCTGGGATCTGATGGCCGCCGAGCCCGGCGCCCTGAGCCTGCGGGAGTTTGAAACCACCTGCAGTTTGATCTATAGCGAAGCGCGGCTGCATGACACCGATATGAACCGTGCATTCGTGATCGTGAATGTGGACTATCAAGGTAATTTCTCCACGTTTGACCCCGAACTTCTCGCCGTTCGCACCGAGGAATACGGCGATTTTGTGCTTGGCAACCTCAAACACGACCGACTCGAGAGCGTTATTAGCACCGAAAAATTTCAGCGCATGCAGCGCGACATGGTCGCCGGTGTCGAGCTGTGCCGATCCAGCTGCGATTACTTCGGCCTTTGCGGCGGTGGTGCCGGCAGCAACAAGTATTGGGAAACGGGCAGCTTCCGCTCCAGCGAGACCCAGGCCTGCCGCTACCGGATCAAAACCGTCGCCGATGTGGTGATGGCCGGCCTGGAGCGCTCCTTTGGGGTCACCAGCACAACGAGCGCTCCCCCTCTGGTGACCCCAAGCCCATGCGGCTGATCGGTACGTTCCAGGATCCGGGCTACCTGGCCCTCGCCGACGCAGTGCTTGGCTTCTATGCCCGCCGCGGCGATCTGCGTCGACGGGGTGTGGCCTTCGGTGAGGGTGAAGCAGGCCATCCCCCGGCCAAGGTCTCCACGGACATCAGCCTGGTCGCCCTGGACCATGACGACGTGGAAGCCCATGGCTTGGCCGAGGTCATCATCAGGGGAGTGACAGCGGGGCTGAGGCGTTGGCTGGCGGATCGGCCCCGGTTCCTGGAATGTTGTCCGGAACGCTCCCTGTTCGTCAACCCGCTGTTCAACCTGCAGCACTACGCCCCGGGCGAGGGTTTCTCCGCCTGGCACTGCGACTGGAACACCAGCGATGAAGCCACCGAACCGATTCGCCGCGTCTTGGCCTGGATTCTTTACTGCGACACCGTGCCGGGCGGTGGCACCGAATTTCTCTGGCAGGATTATTGTCTGCCGGCCGAAAAAGGAACCTTAGCAATCTTTCCGGCGGGTCTTTCCCATATTCACCGCGGACAAATCAGCCACGACCACAGCAAGACGATCGCCACCGGCTGGATCAACGCCGGCACCCTTGAGACTTACAAACAGCGACTGCAACAACTCCCATGATCCGTTCCCGTGCCGCCGTGGCCTGGGCCGCCGGCCAGCCCCTCGACATCACCGAAATTGACGTGGCCCCGCCCAGATCGGGAGAAGTGTTGCTGCGGCTGGTGGCCACGGGTGTCTGTCATACCGATGCCTTCACCCTCTCGGGGGCCGATCCCGAAGGCCTGTTTCCGGCGATCTTGGGTCACGAGGGCGGCGCGGTGGTCGAGGAGATCGGCGAAGGCGTGACTTCGGTGGCCGTGGGCGATCACGTGATCCCGCTGTACACGCCGGAATGTGGCCGCTGCAAATTCTGCCTCTCGGGCAAAACCAATCTCTGCCAAGCAATCCGCAGCACCCAGGGCAAGGGATTGATGCCGGATGGTAGCAGCCGTTTTTCCAAAAACGGGCAGATGATCCATCACTACATGGGTACATCCACCTTCTCTGAATACACGGTTCTGCCGGAAATTGCCGTAGCTCGCATCAACAAAACCGCGCCTCTTGACAAGGTTTGCCTGCTCGGTTGCGGCGTCACCACTGGCATCGGCGCGGTGCGCAACACCGCCAAGGTGGAACCCGGCAGCACTGTGGCCGTGTTCGGCCTGGGGGGCATCGGCCTGGCGGTGGTAATAGGTGCGGTGATGGCCGGAGCGTCGCGCATCATCGGCATTGATGTGAACCCGGAGAAATTCGCCATCGCCCGTCAACTGGGCGCCACCGATTGCCTCAATCCCCGCGACCAGGATCTACCGATTCAGCAGGTGGTGATTGATCTCACCGATGGTGGAGTTGATTATTCCTTCGAGTGCATCGGCGATGTCTCCGTGATGCGCGCCGCCCTGGAAAGCTGCCACAAAGGCTGGGGCGAATCCACGATCATCGGCGTCGCCGGGGCTGGCCAGGAGATCAGCACGCGACCCTTCCAATTGGTGACAGGACGGGTCTGGCGGGGCAGTGCCTTTGGAGGGGTGCGCGGCCGCAGTGAGCTGCCAGGTTTTGTCGAGAGCGCCCTGCGGGGTGAGATTCCCCTCGATGTGTTCATTACCCACACCATGGCCCTTGCCGACATCAACCAGGCCTTTGAATTGATGCACGCCGGCAAGAGCATTCGCTCGGTGATTCACTTTTAAATTATCTTGACGCTAAATTATCTTGACGCTAAATTGTCCTGACGCCTGAATTGTCTGCACCGGCGGGCCATCCAGGGGGAAATTCAGCCCAGCCATCCAGAAGGCCTGCTTCTAGCCTGAAGCCATGGCTTCCAGCAATCCCCTTCTCGATCCCTGCGAAAGCTTCGACCTGATCGTCGTCGGTGGGGGACATGCCGGCTGCGAGGCCGCTCTCACTGCGGCCCGACTGGGGGTGCGCACAGCCCTTTTCAGCCTCAACCTCGACCGCATCGCCTGGCAGCCCTGCAACCCGGCGGTGGGGGGACCGGCGAAAAGCCAACTGGTCCATGAGGTGGATGCCCTCGGCGGCGTCATCGGTCGCCTTGCCGACGCCACCGCCCTGCAAAAGCGGGTGCTCAATGCCAGCCGCGGCCCAGCCGTCTGGGCCCTGAGGGCACAGACAGACAAACGGCACTACGCCCGCCAGATGCTGCAACTGCTGCAGCACACTCCGAACCTGCATCTGCGGGAGGCCATGGTCACGGGTCTCGTCGTTGCAGGAGATCCCACCGCTCCAGAGGCCAGCCAGCCAGCGGCGGCCCGCGTCGTGGGCATCCGCACCTATTTCGGCAGCAGCTACGCCGCCGGCGCCGTGATCCTCACCACGGGCACCTTCCTGGGGGGGCGCATCTGGGTCGGCGATCGCTCGATGCCGGCGGGCCGTGCCGGCGAGCAAGCCTCCGAAGGCTTGACCGAGGCCCTGCGGGAGCTGGGTTTCAGCACCGATCGTCTCAAGACCGGCACGCCGGCCCGGGTCGATCGCCGCAGCCTGGACCTGGACCGGCTCGAAGAACAGCCCAGCGACGCCCACCACCGCTTCTTTTCGTTTGACCCCAGGGCCTGGGTCAGTGGCGCCCCCATGAGTTGCCACATCACCCGCACCACGGAGGCCACGCATCAATTGATCCGGGACAACCTGCACCTGACCCCGATCTACGGAGGCTTCATCGACAGCAAGGGCCCGCGCTATTGCCCCTCAATCGAAGACAAGATCGTGCGCTTCGCCGACAAGGACTCCCACCAGATCTTTCTGGAACCCGAAGGCCGTGACACCCCCGAGATCTACGTGCAGGGATTCTCAACCGGCCTGCCAGAACGGCTGCAACTCAGCCTGCTGCGCACCCTGCCCGGACTGGAGCACTGTGTGATGCTGCGTCCGGCCTATGCCGTCGAATACGACTATCTGCCGGCCACCCAACTCTGGCCCACCCTGGAGACGAAGCGCATCGCCGGTCTGTTCAGTGCCGGCCAGCTCAATGGCACCACGGGCTATGAGGAAGCGGCAGCTCAGGGACTGGTCGCTGGCCTCAATGCGGCGAGGCGCCTGGGGAACCAGGAACCGGTGACCTTCGCCCGGGAAGACAGCTACATCGGCACCCTGATCGACGACCTGGTGAGCAAAGATCTCAAGGAGCCCTACCGGGTGCTCACCAGTCGCAGCGAATACCGCCTGGTGCTGCGGGGCGACAATGCCGACCGGCGCCTGACGCCCCTGGGCCGAAGCCTGGGCCTGATTGACGATCGTCGCTGGAGCCTGTTTGAGGCGAAGCAGGCGGCGATTGAAGCGGAGAAACGACGACTGGACAGTGAGCGGCTGCGCTTAGGTGATCCCAGTGCCGACGCCGTGGCTGAGGAAACTGGAGCACCGATCAAGGGATCCATCACCCTGGCCGACCTGCTGCGACGTTCAGGGTTTCACGCCACCGACCTGCAGCGCCACGGGCTCAGCCCCGGATCGCTCCCCGATGACGTGCGCGATGGAGCCGAGATCGACATCAAATACAGCGGCTACCTGGCCCGCCAGGAACAGCAGATCGCCCGAGTAAGAAAACAGGAGGGACGGGCGTTGCCAGCGGATCTGGCCTATCACCGCATCACCAACCTTTCCGCTGAGGCGCGCGAAAAGCTGACCGCCCTGCAACCCCTGACCCTGGGCCAAGCTGGACGGGTGCCGGGGGTCAGCCCTGCGGACGTGTCCGCCCTGCTGCTCTGGCTTGAATTGGAGCGACGCCAGTCAAACCCGGATAGGGTGGCTCACCAGTCGGCCGGACGTATCAGCGGTGAGTGATCCAAAACGCCTACCAACGTCCCGCGCCTACTGGGAACTGAAGGCGGAACAGATGATGAATCGGATCTTCGATCCGGATCAGACCATCGATCTGGAGATCGAACCTGAGGTATCGGCCAATCCGCACCGCCCCCCCGCCGGTGGTCCCACCCCCTGGACGGGGAGAGTCCAGCGTTCACGCACCAGCCTGCCGGCCCCGGAAGATTCCCCCCGGGAGGTCGAAGCGCCTGCCCCCAAAGCCAGCGCCGGCAGCCACCCGCCCAGTCCCTGGCTTTGGCTGGCGCTGGCGGGCATGGGTCTGGTCAGCACCATTGCGGCCCTGCTCTTCATCCAGCAGTGGACGGGGCTGCAACAGAGCCTGAGCCAAGAGCGCAATCTGCTGATGGTCGAACGCCTACGCACTCTTGGGCCAGCAAACCCGGAACCGACGCCCAGCCAGGTCCAAAGTCTGACGCCACCAGCTCCGAATCTGGATGCCGTTCCCCGCAGCCAACCCCTGATCATCCCCGGGACCCAGGTCGCCGAGAGCTCGGCCCCGCCGCCGCCCCCGGAGGAGCCGTGGATGCAACAGCTCTCCGAACTGCCCCAGGCCTCCCCCTCCACTGCTCCCCTGCTGCGGGTCCCCCTCAGTCCCAAATTGGCCCGGGCCGTGCCCGCCAGCGCCGCGGCAGCCCCCGGTCCCATGCCCCAACTGGTGGGATTGGTGGCCGCCCCCGGTAAACCCGGCTCGGCCATCTTCCAGATCGGCTCCACCTCCACCAGCGTCAATGTGGGGGAAACCATCGGCGGCACAGGCTGGCGGTTGCGGTCCACCGACGCTGAAAGTGCCCTGGTGGAACGGGATGGCGTGGCCCGCCGCCTGGCAATCGTGGGGGGCGGGTGAGCGCCCGCATCCTGAACCAGCCGCTGTACCCATCACCGCAGCCCCTCTGGCAGGCCTCCTTCGAGGAGGTACAGACCGCGCGGGCCGGCAACCAACTCAGCGGGAGCTGGAAATTGCTGTTGCTCGGCGACGGCAGCCCCACCCGTCACCTTGAGCTGCTCACCGGCCGAGCTGTGGAAGTCGAATTGATTGCCATGGCGCCGGATCCGCCCAGCGCCAGGGACGCCCCGATTGAAGTTCGGGACTTGGTTTCGCCACTGCTGCGACGCCAGGTCTGGCTGTGTTGTGGCAGCGAAACCCTGGGCTGGGCAGAAAGCTGGTGGACCCAGCAGGAGGCCCTTCAACACCTGCCCGACCATCATCAGCCGATCTGGCGAAACCTGACCGCCGGCAGGGCCGAACTGTTCCGCGAGGTGGATGGCCTGGCCCAGGTGAACAGTCCCTGGTTGCAGGAGCGTTTCGACTACCCGGGACCCTATTGGAGCCGCCACTACCGCTTTTTTCGGCAAGGCAAGGCGCTCACGGTCATCCGAGAAGTGTTTTCACCCGCCCTTGAGCAATGGCTGGGCCCTGCGATCGCCAGCTGACGCCCCTCAACAGGTCACCCAGCTCAAAGGGAAGGCCAGGGCCTGGCCCAACCGACCAAATAGCGACAAAAGATGAAGTTGTTTCCACTCAATACGATCTGGACTTGACGGGAAGCCCTTCAGCATGTTTTGTCCAAGATAGTGAGACCGTCACTGGACCCATGGCAGCAAGTCGATTCCGTCGTCAACATCTGATGACCAATTCCGATCCTCCCTTCGGTGGAACGGCCACGGAATGGCAATCCCTGAGCGACCTTGGGCGACCCTATGGCCTTTCGGCCCTGCAGATCGGCCGCCTGCTGATCCAATCGGAACTGAGAGAGTCCAGTGGAGAACCCACCTTTCGGGCCCTGGCCAAGGGCCTGGCGCGCCGACTGCCCGCAGGCCAGCATCACCCCGCCATCTGGCACGGCGAAGGATGCTCCCAATGGCTGGAATCAAGGCGTCTGGTCAGACGTCAACCTGATTTGATTGGATTGTGGGCCGAATTGCTCACCGCCCTTGATCGGGGCGAACCGGCGATTTCCGTATCAGCCCAGGAAATGGCTCTGGACATTCCCAGTGAGCTTGTCAACCCGATCAATGATGCCTTGCGCTCCAGAGGGTCGCGTTTTCAGGTGAATCGCGGCGAAAGGTCGAGGGCCTGCCAGAGTCCCGCCGCTGCCCCTACCCGCAGGGAGGGGATCTCCCGTTCCTGAAATCACACGTGCCCGAGAGCCCTCTTGGCCAGGGTCCAACCCGAGTCAGCCAACCCGAATCAGCGCCGACGGGTTGAGCGCGGTAAAGGGCGACCGGAGAGGCCATCGGACTGAATGGGGGCAGGATCCACAGCGGAATTGGGACCTTGACGGGCGGGTCGCTGCCATCGCTCCAACCTGAACATCTCGTCCTCCGGCCAGGCCTCCGAGACCATCCCATCGTCGCTCCTTGGGGCCACCCGTTCGTCGACCTCGTCATCAACGGCCCGCTGGCCCTGGCGGCGACCGCCCCGCGACGCTGAATCCGAAGGGAGACTGCCGCGGCCCCGCAGCGAAACCGCTTCAAGAGGTCGGCGTGGACGGGACCCGTCCCCTCCTCTGACCGTGGTGGGGCTGGCCTGGGAGTCGGGGGGGGGAGTGGCCCTTACGGCCGGAGGCGGCCCGCCGGCCTCGCCATTGCCTCGGCGAGGGGGGTCAGACTCCTGCCAAGGCTCGCGCCAGTCATCCCCATCATCGAGAAGCCAATCAAACCGGTTTTCCATCCAGCGTCCCAGCCCATCAATCCCCACCCCGCGGCCCCCGGGACGGTTGGAGCCAGAGCCAGCAGCTTGTCTTGACCCCGGCCTGGCCCCCGACACCCCATCCACGAGTTGTCGGCCACGGCTGACCCAACGGTCCAATCGCTGTTCAAGGGGATCATCTCCACGGGCACGATCCCGAGGGGGAAGGGGTCTGCTTCCTCCAGGGCGATCCCAATCCGAGTCTTGATCAAAGCCTCTGTCGCGAGACGCTCTTCTCTCGTCAACGGGGTCCGGCTCAGGGTCAGAGCCGTATCGGGCAAGATCCATCAGTCCACCTTATCCATCAGTCCACCTTAACGAGCCCTGCAGAGCAAAAGAACGCAAGCGGCTGGCAAGCCCAGCGGAAGCCCGCACCAGCCTGAGCGGAAAATGGAAGAAAACAAGTAAATCGAAAGCGAAAAGAAAGTCTTCCTAAAGAGAATCGAAACACGGAAGAAACTCCGGATTCCTGCTGCTTCAGGCCAAATTCGCGAGATAAATAAGCATCGCCATCAGCTTGATCCATGGTCGTTTCTTATCTGACTTCGATGATGACTCCCTTCAACCCGTTGATGGCTCAAAATCCAGTTGAGTTGGCCGAAGCCATTGATGCACGGGCCGGTGAATCCAATGCCTATTGCGACGAAAATGGCACCTGGTTGCGCCAGGACAATGGTCACTGGCAATTGATCGCACCAGCGTTAACCTCCCTGGCCATGGGCTGATCGCCCTTCATCGGCCCTCGGCCCCGGATCGGTCGGATTGGGGTTCAAACACCAGCAGACAGGTGGGGTCCCAACGGCCTCCGTGCCAGCGCTCACAGCAGGAGCGACAAGCCAAGCCCTGACGCTTGCTTCGATAGGGGCTGGTAACCCCACAGCGAGGGCAATGGGCCAACCAACGGGCCGCCTGGACAGGCACGGGGTAGCGATGTCTGAGACTGACCTTGAACTCCCCTTGGGCCAAATTGATCCGGGCCATGCAGGCCTTGAAGTGGGGACCATGGGCCTCCGGCGCCCCAAGAATCAGATCGACCCAGACATGAATCATCTCGTGGGCCAGGGTGCTCAACGTGGCCTCCCTGGGCAAGGGATCTAGCAGGGGCCTGGAGAGCACGATCTCCCTGAATCCCTGCCCATCGGCCCGGCGACCTCGTCGATAGAGACCCGCTGTTCGAGTCAGGCGCCCATCACTCCAGCGCAGGTCGACGAGAGGTGTGCCCAAACGAACCAGGGCTCCATCGAAATGTTCGCGGTTCAGCCGGTGGAACAGTGGCAGCAAGGGCTCCAAAGGCACGGGATCCGGTGCGGGGCAGCGCTTCAGGCAACGGCCAGTCTGGGCCAAAGGACAGGGCGGCAAGGCCGTCCGTCAGACTCAATTCGCTGTATGCCGATTGAGACGTCATGGATTGGGGACTGGCCAGGGATCTCGGCTCCAAAGGCCTCTTAGCCGGCGCGGGAGCCCTGCTCCTCTACTGGACGATCTCGGCGGTGAAACTGGTGCTCAGCGCCCGTGGCATCAACCCCCTCATCAAGCAGTTCTTCACCCAGGTGGCCTCCGGACAAATCGATGGGGCCTATCTGCTGACCACCAAGAACTACCGATCCCACGTCAATCGCCAGCAATTCATCCGCTTCCTGGCGGGGCTCAAGCTCAACAATTACCGCAATCTCAAATCGGGGCGCCCCCGCGTCCAGGAAGACCAGGTGATCCTCACGGTCAAGCTCAAGGCCGATGGCAGCAATGACGAACTGCCCCTTGACTTCACCTTCGTCAAGGTGGACGACGCCTGGCGCATCGACCGCATCCAGACCAACGCCGGCTGAGTCCTCTCGGCACCTCGTCACCCCTTCCGCCATTGATCCGTGAGCGAATCCGCCTCCCCGTCCAGCGCCCGGGCCGCGGAACTGCGGGACCTGCTCAACCGTGCCGCCCACGCCTATTACGTTCTCGACAGCCCCGAAATGGAGGACTCGGTCTATGACCGCCTCTATCGCGAACTCGAGCAACTCGAACGCCTTGATCCTTCCCTGATCTGCCCGGACAGCCCAACCCACCGGGTCGGTGGAACACCGGCCCAGGGATTCGTGAGCGTTCAACACCGCATTCCGATGTTGAGCCTGGACAATGCCTTCGACATCCAGGAATTGGACGATTGGTACGGTCGGCTGTTGCGGGTGCTGGAGCAACCCCCGGGCACCCCCTTGCCGATGGTGGCCGAACTCAAGATCGATGGCAACGCCCTCGCCCTCAGCTACGAGTCTGGGGTCCTGGTGCGAGCCGCCACACGCGGGGATGGGGAACGGGGCGAAGAGATCAGCGCCAATGCCCGCACCATTGCCAGCCTGCCCCTGCGTCTCAACCTGCGCAATCCGCCTGCCTGGGTTGAAGTGCGCGGCGAGGCCCTCATTCCTGACACCACCTTCCGCCAGCTCAACCACGAACGCCAGACCCGGGGCGAACCCCTGTTCGCGAATCCCCGCAACGCCTGCTCGGGCACCCTGAGGCAACTGGACCCCAAGGTCGTGGCAAGGCGGCGCCTTGATTTCTACGCCTACACCCTGCATCTGCCGCCCGACTGGCAAGGTTCAGACAACCCTGATCCCGAGGGGGATCCGCCGCCACCAGAGAGCCAGTGGCAGGCCCTGGCCTGGTTGCGCCACGCCGGCTTCCGGGTCAATCCCCACTGCGCCCTCTGCGCCGACCTCACGGCCATCGAGCTCTTCACCACCGAATGGGAGCAAAAGCGCAACCAGCTCGACTACGCCACCGATGGTGTGGTGATCAAGCTGAACGATCTGCAGCAACAGGTGGAGGCGGGATTTACCCAAAAAGCCCCCGCTGGGCCGTGGCCCTCAAGTACGCCGCCGAGGAGGCCCCCAGCCGGTTGCTGCGCATCGAAGCCCAGGTGGGACGAACAGGCGCAGTCACTCCCGTGGCCTTCTTTGAACCCGTGGCCCTGGCAGGCAGCACCGTCGCCCGAGCCACTTTGCATAACGCCGATCGGCTGGCCGAACTCGACCTGCACCAGGGCGACACGATTGTGGTGCGCAAGGCCGGCGAAATCATTCCAGAGGTGGTGCGGGTCCTCCCCGAGCTACGGCCGGCGGGGGCCCTGCCGGTGACCTTGCCCAGCGCCTGCCCCGAATGCGGCGCCCAGCTGGTGCGCGAAGCCGGGGAAGCCGCCACCCGCTGCGTCAACAGCAGCTGTCCAGCAATCCTGCGGGGCTCCTTGCGCCACTGGGTCAGCAAGGGGGCCATGGATGTGGATGGACTGGGCAGCAAACTGCTGGAGCAACTGGTCGATCGGGGCCTGGTGGCTTCCATCGCCGACCTTTATCGCCTTGATGCGGCCCTGTTGGCCAGTCTCGAGCGCTTCGGGGAGAAGTCGGCGAACAACCTGATCCAAGCCCTCGCGGCGTCCAAGAGCCAGCCCTGGCCTCGCCAGCTCTATGGACTCGGGATCCGGCATGTGGGCGAAGTCAATGCCCGCACCCTGGCGCGAACCTTCCCGAGTGCTGCCGCCCTCGCCCATGCGGCCCAATACGACCCCGAGCGCATCACCTCCGTCCATGGCATCGGCGGTGAGATCGCCCAGTCCCTGCGGCAATGGTTCGCCACCGAGGCCAATGGTCGCCTGCTGCAGGATTTGAACGCCGTTGGTTTCACCCTCGCCGATCCAGCCGAAGAAGGCCTGGCGGCGGAAGATCCCGCCGCGCCCCCCAAGCCTCTGGCCGGCCAATCCTTCGTGCTCACGGGAACCCTTCCCACCCTTTCGCGCCGTGCCGCCCAGGAGCTGATTGAAGCGGCGGGCGGCCGCATCAGCGCCGCCGTCAGTCGCCGCACCGACTACCTGGTGGCAGGGGCGGAGGCCGGCTCCAAGCTGGCCAAGGCGGAGGGCCTGGGCCTCAAGGTCATCGACGAGGCCGGGCTGCTGGATCTGCTGGGCCCAGGAGCGGGGCGCCCTGGAGCGGCTCCAGGAGCCAGCCATCTGTGAGGCTGGACGAACACTCTTGGAAGAAAGCTAAAAACCCTGCAAAATGATGGAACTTTTTGATTCGTGGGTCAGGCCTCGCGACATCGGTTCCACCCTCCATGGCTTTCGATATCAAGCCCGACGCCAACGTGACACTCTCGGTCCAAGGCCCTAGTACTGCCCGCCCATCCCTCTCTGCCGACCCAACCGCCCCGGTTTCGAGTTCCATCCCCATCCAGGAATGGGCTGAAAGCATTAATCCTGACCTATGGCGCCACTTGGCCCGCCACCAGCTGCTCCTGCCCCTGCTCCGCCAGGAGGTGATCAGCCGGGCGGTTTCAGATGTGCAGCTTCCAGTCGAGCAACAACAGCAAGCCCTGCAGGAATGGGCAGCCCGCAAGGGTATCCGCTCCGCCGAACAGCTTGCGGCCGTCTGCCGAGCCGAAGCCCTGAGCGAAGCGGATGTTCAGAGTCAATCCCAGCTCCCTCTGCGCGTCGCCCACCACTGCCGCGACCATTTCCTGCATCGGGCCGAGCAACGTTTTTTGGCGCGCAAGCACCAGCTCGACCAGGTGGTCTACAGCTTGCTGAGGGTCGAGAGCGGCGCCCTTGCCCAGGAGCTGTACCTACGCATCGCTGAGGGGGAAGCTGATTTTGCCGAACTGGCGGCCCAGTACGCCAAGGGCCCGGAACAGACCACCCGGGGGGTGGTAGGACCCGTGCCCATTCTCCAGGCCCATCCGGCCCTGGCCGAACGGCTGCGCACCTCCAGGCCTGGCCAACTCAGTCCGCCCCTGCAGATCGAACAGTGGTGGCTGGTGGTGCGCCTGGAGGTGATGAGGCCGGCCAACTTCGACGACGCCATGCAAGAGCGCATGGGCCGCGAACTGTTTGAAGAATGGGTGGAAGAGCAGGTGACGGCCTTGGTCAACCTGAGGCAGAAGCCATGACCACCTCCTACCCCGCCCAGATCGAAACCCTGCTCAATCAGGCCCCCTTCAATCTGCTCACAAGCGCCGAGCAAACCAGCCTTCTCGGGGCCGCCACTCTGCAACGGTTTGAAGAAGGTGATCCACTCAGCACCGACCTCGCCATCGGCGAACGGGTCCTTGTGGTCCTCGAAGGTGAAGTGCGCCTGCTGGGGCAGCGGGGCGACAGACCGTTCACCCTGGAACGTCTCGGGGCTGGTTCCCTGGTGGGATTGGTGTCGTTTCTGCGGGTGGAGGCCTGCGAACAGGTCACTGCCACCACTCCGGTTCTTGCGGCCGTCTTGCCGGACTCGTTGGTGCTGGACTGGCTCAAGCAGAACCCCAGATTCGGCGAGTGGGCCAGAAATCAACTGTGGACCGCCGAATTAAACAGCCTGCTGCTCAAGCGAGAAGCGGCTGCCAGTAGCGCCGAGCTCTTTGACCATGCCCACTGGCGCCAGCGCGTCGCCCAGCTCCGGGCCCATGCCCGGCCCCTCGAACCCAACCGGGCCATCGCTGAGCAAATGCGGGCGGGCGACACCCTGGTTCTGGCGAGCGCCAATGTGGCGAACCTGCCCATCGGCGCCACCCTCAACCCCGAAACCGCCCTTCCCCAACCCCGTCCGCCGCTGCCCCTGAGGCTGCTCGCCCTGGCCCCGGAGGCCCTGACGCTTGAGGCTCAAGAACCGGAGCCAACGGCGACGGCGACGGCTGAGGGGCCAACCGCTTTGGCCCAGGCCCAGGCTCCGATCCGGGGGGAGCAACCCCTGCCCACCAGCCTCGATCTAGGCCAGGACGACCCCACCCGCGGCTTGCAACTGGTTCGCGCTCGGGGGGTGGTCGACGAGACCCTGGCCTGCTTCCAGATGCTGGGCAAGCTGATGGATCTGCCCTACCGCCGCGACGCCATTGAGAAGATCCTGCAGGAGAAGCTGCGACGCGGCCAAAAACCTGATCTGCAATTCTGCGGCCAGATTGCCGCCATGCTGGGCCTGCTCGTCAGTGGTGCCAAGGTCCAGTCGAGTTCGGCCACTCGCCTGATCACCCCCTGTCTTGTGGCCTGGAAGGACAGCTTCGCCCTGGTCACCCGCAGCAACGGCCGCGGCTTGCGCCTGGCCTCGCCGGCTGATGGCTGGGTTGAATTGAGCCCAGCCGAGATCAAGGAGCGTTTTCCCGAAGGGCTTGAACTGTTGCTGCTAGAGCGCAGTACCGCCACGCCAGAGCGACGCTTCGGTCCGGGGTGGTTCTGGCCGGCCCTGCGGCGCTATCGCGGCATGTTGATCCAGGTGCTGCTGGCCTCCTTCGTGGTGCAGCTGTTCAGCCTGGCCAACCCGTTGCTGATCCAGGTGATCATCGACAAGGTGATCGCCCAGCGCAGCATGGACACGCTGCAGATCCTGGGTCTCGCCCTGGTGGTGGTCACGCTGATGGAAGGCGTGATCGGCAGCCTGCGCACGTTCCTGTTTGCCGACACTACCAATCGCATCGATCTGAGGCTGGGCGCCGAAGTGATCGATCACCTGTTACGTCTGCCGCTGGGCTATTTCGACCGCCGACCCGTGGGTGAACTCGGCACCCGCATCGCCGAGCTGGAGAAGATCCGCAACTTCCTCACCGGTCAGGCCCTGATCACGGTTCTCGATGCCCTGTTCTCGGTGATCTACATCGCCGTGATGTTGCTTTACAGCGTCACGCTCACTGCGGTGGCTCTGGCGGTCTTGCCGATCCAGATTGGCATCACCGTGCTGGGCGCACCCCTCTTTCGCAGGCAATACCGCCAGGCGGCCGAGGAAAACGCCCGCACCCAGAGCCACCTGGTCGAAGTGATTACAGGGATCCAGACGGTCAAGGCCCAGAACGTTGAAATGGTGAGTCGCTGGCGTTGGCAGGATTTCTATTCCCGCTATATCGCTCGCACCTTTGAAAAAACAGTCACCGGCACCTTTCTGAATGAAACCAGCCAGGTGCTCCAGAAACTCTCCCAGTTGCTGGTGCTTTGGGTGGGGGCCTCCATGGTGCTCAAAGGTGAATTGACCCTGGGCCAGTTGATCGCCTTTCGCATCATCAGTGGCTATGTCACCCAGCCAATCCTGCGCCTTTCCTCCATCTGGCAGTCGGTTCAGGAACTACGGGTGTCCTTCGAACGGCTGGCCGATGTGGTCGACACCCCGGAAGAATCGAGCGAGGCCGATAAGGCGAACATCCCCCTGCCTGCCATCGAAGGGGATGTGAATTTCGAGAATGTGAGCTTTTCCTTTGCCCCCGGCACCCCACCGGTGCTGAGCAACATTGACCTGCATGTGCCGGCCGGCACCTTCATCGGCATCGTTGGCCAGAGCGGCAGTGGCAAGAGCACCCTGATGAAATTACTGCCCCGTCTTTACTCACCCGACAGCGGCCGCATCCTGATCGATCGTTATGACATTGACAAGGTTGAGCTTTATTCCTTGCGCCGCCAGGTGGGCATCATCCCGCAGGATCCCCTGCTGTTCTCCGGCACCATCAGCGACAACATTTCCCTCACCAACCCTGACGCCTCCAGTGATGCCATCGTGCATGCGGCCAAAATCGCCGCAGCCCACGAATTCATCATGACCCTGCCCTCCGGCTACAGCACGCCGGTGGGTGAGCGGGGGGCCTCCCTTTCGGGCGGCCAGCGCCAGCGCATCGCCATCGCCCGCAGTCTGCTGAGCAATCCGCGCCTGCTGGTGATGGATGAAGCCACCAGCGCCTTGGACTACGACACCGAACGGCAGGTCTGCGACAACCTTCAAGAAGCGATGAAGGGTTGCACCGTTTTCGTGATCACCCACCGCCTCAACACGATCAAGCGGGCCGACCGGATCGTCTTCATGCACCAGGGATCGATCGTCGAAACCGGCACCCACGATGAACTGATGGCCCTTCGGGGCCGCTACTACGCCCTCTTCCGGCAACAGGACAACAACTGATGGCCCCTCCCGTCCTTCCCGGCACTCCTACAAAGGAGCCCGCACCAGAACAAGTGTCGCAATCCTTGCGATTCAACGAGAGCGAAGATCTCGTGCTCCAACAATCACGGGCCTGGGCCCGCGCCATCACTTGGTGTTTGATGGGGGTGACGGCCTTTGGTCTGGCCTGGGTGGCCCTAGCGAAAACCGAAGAGATCGTCACCGCCCCGGGCAAACTCGAGCCCCTGGGGGCGGTCAAGGAAGTGCAGATGCCCGTCGGAGGGGTGGTTGAGCAAGTGCTGGTCAAGGAAGGTCAGCAGGTGAACAAGGGTCAAACCCTTTTGAGACTTGATACCGAAACAACCCGCGACCGGCAGCAAAGCATGATCAAAAGTATTGCCTACAAAGAGCAGCAAGTTCTGCTCAAACAAGAAGAACTGTTCCGCTATCTCGACACCAACAGCACCGAACAGCGGGTTCTGGCCGAAAGTCTGGGTCTTGAAACCGAGGTCCTCTCACGCCTTGAGGTCCTCAATAGGGAAGGAGCCACGGCAGAACTGCAGTATCTGGGCCAGCGTCAGAAGGTGCAGGAAGTCCGGGGCAAGCTGGAGGAATCCAGGGTCGACCGGCTGAGGCAGCAAGCCCTGCTGATGCAGGGCATCCGGCAACTTCAGAGCGAGCTGACCGATCTGCGCAGCAAACTGATTGAACTCAACGTCAACATCCGCTACCAGGAAATCAAAGCCCCTGAATCTGGAGTGGTCTTTGAACTCAAGTCACGGGCAAGGGGGTTCGTCGCCCAGACCAGCGAACCGGTGATGAAGATTGTTCCCTTCGATCGTCTCGAAGCGCGGGTGGAAGTGCCCAGCCGTGAAATCGGTTTTGTAACCATCAACAAACCGGCGGAGATCAGCATTGATTCCTTCCCCGCCTCCGATTTCGGCGTTCTCCATGGAACGGTGCGCCGCATCGGCTCCGATGCCCTGCCGCCGGATCAGATGAAGACCTTCTATCGCTTCCCCGTCGACATCAAACTCGATGCCGAAAGCCTGGTGACCTGCCCGGCCGCAACCGATTCCGAGCAGAAGGTCTGCTTCAAACCAAGCAAAGGCAATGCGCTACCCCTGCAGGTGGGTATGTCCCTGACGGCCAACATCAAATTGCGCAAGGTGACCTACCTGCAATTACTCCTGCAAAATTTCCGCGACAAAGCCGAATCCCTGCGGCGAATCTGATGACCAGCCCTGACCCTGCCCTTCCCGCCACCATCGCCCGCTGGATCAAAACCGACTGTGGCCGTTCCCAGTACTTGGAACTGGCTGCCCGGCCGGGCCCCCTGGCCAGGATGCGGCTGGCCTGGTTCGTGCTGATCGCCGGGTTGCGCGACTGGCGCCTGGAGGATCGGGCCTAGGGGCCAACCCTGCCGCCCGTCATTCAGCAAGGGCCCGCCGGGCCGCCCGGTTCACCAACCAGACCGAGGCGATGGTGGCCCCAATCCCCGCCAGCCGCAAGGCCCAGGTCACCGGATCGGCCTGGCCCGAGAGCACCGTGCCGAAGCGGGCCACATCACCGGCTAGGGCCCCGAGGGCGCAGAACAAAACGGTGCCTGGCAGGATGCCGACCAAACCCAGGCAGTAATCCCGCAGGCTGACCTCGCTGAGGCCGTAGGCCAGATTCAGCAGGCTGAAGGGAAAGGCGGGAGAAAGCCGCGTCAGCAACACCAATTTGAGGCCCTCACGGCTGACCGCCTGCTCAATGGCAAGAATCTTGGGGGCGGCAGCCAAGCGGCGGCGGGCCCAATCCCGTAACCAGCTGCGACCGAGCAGAAAGACGACAATGGCCCCCAGGCTCGCCCCCACGAACACCACCACGCTGCCCAGCAGGGTTCCGTAAAGGGCCCCGGCCAGCATCGAAGCCCAAACCCCGGGCAGCAACAGGGTGACCCAAAGGGCATAGAAGGGGATGAACAGGGCAGCACCAGCAGGGCTGTGCAACAGGGGCAACCAGGGCGTCAAAAGCTCCGTCATCACAGACTCCGTACTGACAACTGTCCTAGCCTGAATTCAGAGATCCACGCTGGTTCATGGCCCGTTCGCGCCAGCAGGCCCGATCCCCCCGCGAGAGAGCCAACCCACGCCGGCGGCGCAGCCGGGCCAGTAGCAATTTCCAACAACCCGGAACACCGGTCTTTATCGGTGATCAGCGTCTGGAAAATGCGGTTGTGGATGTCATTGTCTACAACAGCGAGAGCAGTCAAGAAACCCGGGGTGTGGCCCTGCAGCACTGCGTACCGTGTCTGGAACTTGCCCATGATGACAATAGTGTGACCTGGTTGAATGTGAACGGCATCCATGATGTGGGCTTGATTGAAACGTTGGGCGAACGCTTCGATTTGCATCCGATGACGATCGAGGACATTGTCAACACATCCCAGAGACCGAAATGGGATGTGTTTCCTAACTACGGAATGTTGGCCTTGAAAATGCTGGATCTTGATCCAAGCAAGGAATTTGTCCGCATCGAACATGTCACCTTGATTCTGGGCTCAAGCTGGGTCATATCATTCTTAGAAGATGAAGGGGATGTCTTTGAAGCCGTGAGGCAGGCCATCCGAACCAATGCCGGTCGGATTCGACGCATGGGCGCCGATTACCTATTGTTTTGCCTGGTTGATAGCGTTGTCGATCATTATTTTCTGGTGGTCGAACACATCGGCGACAAGGTGGAACTACTCGATGAGCGGCTCCTGGTTGACCCTCGCCAGGATGACATACAGATACTGCACCGCTTCAAACGCGATCTTCTCAGTCTGCGGCGTGCCGTTTGGCCTCTGCGGGAAGTGATGAGCTCTGTCTCGAAGGACGAAACACCGTTACTACGACGGGAAACAAAAGTGTTTTGGCGAGATCTGTATGACCATTGCATTCAGGTGATCGATATTGTCGAAACGGCCAGAGACACCCTGGCCAGCATGCATGACACCTATCTATCGAGCATCAGCAATCGTATGAACGAAGTCATGAAGGTGCTGACCATTTTCTCAACGATCTTCATGCCGATCACATTCATTGCAGGGGTCTATGGCATGAACTTCCAATACATGCCAGAATTGGCCTGGAAGCCGGCCTATTTCATTACCTTGGCGGTTATGGCGCTGATCGCCATCGGCATGGCCATGTATTTCCGTCATCGCCGTTGGATCTGAACCAGCAGACAACGGCAATGGGTGATCAAAAGCTCAGCGACCCAACCGGCGCCTAAGGCGCCGGGCGGCATGGAATGCCGAAGCGATGCCAAGCAGGGGAAGCGGTGCGGGAGTGGGCGCAGGCGAGAGAATCGCGTAGGTGGCAAAGGTGGTTTGGGGGGTGTACTCCTGGGTCTGAATGGAAGCATTGAGAAGATCCTGTTTCCAGCTGGTGACATCGAAATAAGGATCACCATTCAGTTCGAAGGCAAAGAAGGGACCCGAACCAGGCACACTGCCCTCCCCAAGGGAATTAAACGCTTGTTGGGCGAAGGTTGCCGCCAAATCACTATCACCCCACCAGGGCATCTTGCCGCCCATCGATGGTAAATCAAATAGGGAAGGCAGCGCCGAGGGCGCTGTGTAGTAGAAGGTCAAGTCATACGAGTTGCCATTGACCTGGACGTCCACTGCCAAAGCAGGTGTGCTTGTCAGCGCCACCAAGGACAAGCTGACAAGGGGCGCTGCAACAAAGAAGGGACGCATGGAAACAGGAGTGGATTTAAACATGATGGGGGGAGTAGGATTTTTTAAAAGTTAGACAAGAACGAGAAGCCAGAACTAAACAAAGTTGAACTGGCTAGCATTGGCTAGATTCAAGGGCAAATTATCAATGGACTGAACAAATCCAATCCATTCATCCGTCGGACCCACTCTGGCGGCCACAGGCTTGAGGGGGTTACGGGCGTAAATCGCCGTTCCCGTGAAGCCTTCGACCCGGGCCGTACCAAGGATGTAATCGCTGGCACGACCCGCCAGTTGAATCAGATCACCAGCCGCGAAATCCTTGATGAAGGCGTAATCGGTGCTGCCGGAGGTGGCATTATCACCGTCGTCATAGAAACGACCGGAGGCATCGCCGAGCAGGAAACGATCGTTACCACCACCACCGATCAACTGATCAATCGTGCCGCGACCCTTGAGCAAGGAGCCCAGGGGGACACCACTCAGGGTCTCATCAGAGATCGTCCCTGTGATTTGATCGCGACCTTCGGTGGCTGCCGTCAAGGAGGTTTCCGAGACTCGGAATTGGGCCGTCGGAGCCACCTGTTGGGTGAAGGCCGCATCACTGAAGAAACGGACTTCAAGGGCTTCTTCGCCTTCGATCAGATTGTCGCGGACCAGGGAAGTGGTGAAATTCGCCATTCCATCGGTCCCAAACGTAGTACTGCCCCAGGTCTTGCCATCGGCAAAATCGGTAGCATTGATACCGGGGCCAGAGGCTTGCCAATAGATTTTTGAACCAATATTTAGATCCTGACGAGTAATTTTGAAGGACAGGGAATCTCCCTCATAAATTACGCCGGATGGGGCACTCGATTGATAAGAAATTGGTCTCTTGTCAATCTTGCCGTCAATGGAGAAGCGCAGGATATCCTTTGGCTGATTTAGGGCGGAGGGCGAAGGGAAGCTATTAACTGGATAGGAATCAATACCGCGCAGGGCAACATTCAAGATCCCATCACTTGTCACCTCCATGACAGCGTAGTTAAAGGTATCTGGACTTAAAAAATCAACTGGCTTAGGGGCTATGGCAGCATTAGCATCTCCCTGGCGCCACACATTCAACAACCCTGGCGTCGTCAGAGGGTCGAGTCCGACCGGATTGACTCCTGCGTTTAATTGACGATTCACGAGCAGATCTGAAATGGCTTTGATATTGGCAAAGCTGTGGTCTATAACCTGATCAGGCCCGGTGGCACCCATCGGACCGTCAACGATAGAAATCACCCCTGAAAGAACCTTGTAACTTGATTGATCGTCGATTTGCCCCGTGGGTGAATAGAGCAACTCATTGATACGTCCCAGATGGTCATCACAGGCCATGAATACGACATTTTTAATATCATTATCAGCGATAAATTTCAGCAGATCATTGCGTTCGGCTCTGTATCCCCCCATCCAGGATTTACCCCCATCATCACCGGAACCAATGGCCCCGATTTGGTCGATCGGACTAGTCAGATTGATGAACGTCCAAGTGGTTCCAGCCGCCTTGGCCGCCAGCAACTGGTCTTTGAGCCAGGCCAATTGGGTCGCCCCGAGCATGGTTCGCTCAATGTTGGCGGCACGGCTACCTGTATCGTCGACGCGAGCCCCAGAGGAGTTGATCTTGTTGAGCCTGACGTCGCGGAAGGTGCGATCGTCGATATTGATCACCAAGGCATTTTTGCCCCATTGCTGGCTGTTGTAAAGCTTGAGCTCGCCATCCGATCGGGAATCATTGGGGGAAACGATAATATCGGGTTGCTTGATGGGCATGTAGTCCAGATAGGCCTGGAGCAGAGTTTCGAAGGAAGCCGAATCATTAATATAGGTTCCGGTGCGGTTGACATCATCAGCTGGAGATGTAGAACCGTTGAAATTAAGGGCCTTTAGGGCAAGGGGGGCCCCACCGTTGATGATTTCCTTATTGCCAAATTCGTGATTATCCGGAAGCGGTGAAATCGCTTGGGCCGCGAAGAAGCCTGTCAATCCTGGATAGGTTCCCCCTGGTGCCGGCAGGAGATTTTCAAGGTACTTACGATGATAGCCATCTTCTAGGGCTTGGTGATTGGCAGGGGTTGGATTAGCTTCTACAGCAGGCGTCGTTGGTGTAGCCTGAGAAGAGTTAGAAGCTGTTTCATACATAGTATCTCCATCTAAAAGGAAGAAGTCTAGCTTCTCACTGGCTATATTCTGCATAGCTAGATAGGGACGCATATAGCCATCCAAATCGCCACTATGGCCAAACTTGATGGTGCGCGTGCTATCGGCAGCAGGGGCAGTATGGAACGTTCCCGTGGCACTGATTTCTCCCGCCGTGGTCATGAAGCGGTAGTAGTAGAGATTGTCAGGGGCCAATCCAGTGAGATTGAACTTAGCGGTATAGTCATTATCAAAATTACCCGTCGAGCCACTGGCCATTACTACTGTCCATCCAAAAGTGGGCGCCAGGGCAACCTGAACCTGGAGGGACTCGGTGAGTCCTCGTCGCAGCGTTGGATCCGTCAAGTCATAGGTACGGGTCCAAACGGTTACACGATCTGTAGAAACATCACCGGAAGCAACCGCATTAAAACCAGCCGAAGCTCCATTGATCGTGATCAAGATCTGCTTAGTGGCTGAACCATCAAGGGAGGACACGGAGAAGGTGTCCGTGAGGCTTTCACCCGCTCTAAGTTGCTGAATAGCGGGAAGGCTGTTATTGACATTATAGGTATATGTTCCCGCTGCATTGATGCTGAGTTGGCCGCGGTTAGCCGGTGAAGATGAGACGACAGTACTGAACCAAGCTTGTCCTGGATCCTGATCCACGATGGATAAGGAGCCTGTGACGCTCAACCGTCCCAGGGCATCGACGGCCGTTCCTTCCATAACACTGCCCAGGCCGTTGCCAGTGATAGATGCAATATCATTGACATCATTAACGGTGATTGTCAGGGCTTTTTCAATGAATGCCCCGCCTTCTTGCGTACTGCGAACACGGACGCTATAGGTTGGCTTCGTTTCATAGTCAGGGGAGGGGATGATTTTAAGGGTGTCGCCAACGATGGTAAAGAATGCATTGTCAGCGTCACCTGCGCCCTTGACCAAAGCATAACCAAAGCCAACTCCAGACAACGGTGATAGGGACGAGAAATGACCAATTAAGGATCCTGAAGCAGAGTTTTCATTAATGCTTGTGTTATCCATCCAAAGTGCCGATGGCGTGGGATCGACATCAGCGATGACCAATTGGGCCGTGGCCTGAGTCGTGCCGATCTGGCTGCCAGTCGAAGCGTCAGTCAGGGCTAGGGAAATGGTCTCGGAACCCTCAAGACGGGTATCGGCGAAAACAGGAACGAGAACATCCTTGAAGGCCTCTCCGGGGGCAAAGTTAACGACTTGGCTAGTATTAATATAATCGACAACTCCTTGATAACTGGAGGGATTGAAGAGAGAAAGCAGTTGACCGCCCTCTATCTGCAATGGATCATCGATCGCGTAATGGGCTTGATCAACGAGCAGGAACATGCCAGGACCAAGGATGTCCTGCATATCGATCACACCGGATGTTTCTTCATCGATATTGAAAGGTAGCGTCGCAGCCATGCCGATATCCCCGAATCGGCTGGGATCGTGGTTGGCGAGAAGCTTGAGAGAATCGGTAGCGGTGTCGTATTGCCATATTTTGCCATTATGGAGCGCATTACCCACGTCTTCTTGCAGAAGGATATGACCCGACTTATCTATAGTGATATTATCAAACATGTTAACTCTTTTGCCATTCACAATGTCACCATCTATCAATAGATCGATCGTACCTCCTAAATCAGGATTAGTGATATCATCAAAATTCAACCGCCACAGTCGTGTTTTGCCAACCTGGGTGCCGATACCATCTACGAGTGTATCGAGACGATCGGTGGTGACGAAATAGTATTTTTTAGGATCAAGTGGATCCCACGCACCATCTTCTGGACGGGAAAAGGCGGTGGAAGCTGTACCACTCAGGTTGAAACGAGTTCCGCTGGCAATATTAGTTGCCCTGGTTGAACTATTGACGATTTCAGCGGCATTGCCCGTAACATTAATGAATTTGAGTAGGCCATTCGTCAGACCAGCCTTATCGGCTTCTGTGCCACTATTGGTCTTGGTACCCACGTAAACAGCTATGGCATTACTGAGTAGGCCCGTACCCCCATCATTATTGCCAATGACAATCGTTTTGTCCTGGGCGAATGAATTGGCCAACAGGTTTTCCCAGCCCCCAAACGCGGTCAATCCGGAGCCATTGGTGGAGGGGTTGAACTTACCAAGAATATAGGTCTTGCCCTTATCCGCCCCTGAGGCCACGTTGGCCAAGGCGAAACCTGTGCTGCCACCTTCCTCTCCGTTCAGGAACAAGCGGGCCTGGGTGCCAAGGCCGGTAGCCGCATTGTAAAGAGCTGAGACTGGGGGAAGATCGGCCGAACAAAAGCGATTGAAGTTAATGCCATTGCCATTGGCAAGACTGTTAGCCGTCGATTTGGATTTTTGTAATGCTGAATCCCAGGTGAAAACCTCCTTGATCAGATCACTACCAGCAACAACGCTCAGATCCGACTTATTGATCGTCAAGCTAGAAACAAATGCCGCTTTACCGCCATGGGCTCGCGTGGCCCCAAGCAAAACAGGAGAATTCGAGATCTCGTGATTGATCAGCAGGGTAAACGTACCATCCCCGTTATCAAAGGCTCCCGTTCCATCAGGAATACCAGCCATGACATATCCGCCCACCGCATCTCCCACAGTCAGCAACGAACGCACCTGGACCCCCGAGCCGGAAGCCGGCAGGATATAAGGAGTGGCCAAACTTGATAAGCCTTTTAGGGCACCTTCCGCAGGGGCAGCGGCGGCACCGAAGGCTGAGCCGCCATTGAATTGCACCGCGACAGAACTGGCGCTGGCGAGATCACCGCTGCGGTTCACCCGGACCTTGGCGTAGGTGAGCGCCCCGTTGACCGTGCCTTCTGCCGTATCGTAAATCGTCGAACTAAAATTATAAGTAGCTAAGGTGGCCCCAATGCCCCCGGGGGAACCAACTTCCTTGCCTGGGTTACCAATGGCAGCAAAGGCCCCGTAGGTACCAGGATTAGAGAGCTGGCTGACGCTGCTGGCAGCAGCATTGTTGTCAAATGTCTGGAAGGGCAGGCTGGAGTCGGCGGGGCCGAAGGCCACACTGGTGCGCAGGACTCCCGTGGGGTCATAGAGATTGACGGCATCTGCCCCGGTGGATAGACCGACGCCAGAGCCGATGTAGCTGCCGATCTTCAGATCGGCCGGGGGAGTCGAGCCAAACCACTCCGCCAGGAAGGCTGCTTTCTTGTCGGCAAGAACATCGGTGCCGGTGAGTTCAATGAAAATCACCGATTCCCCCGGCTTGATGGAGCTGACGCCAACCAGGGGCACGGAGGCTGCAAAGGAGCCGGAGTTATCATCCATTCGCCAACCGGCCAGGTCTATTTCGCGGGCGGTTGTATTGGTGAATTCAAACCAATCGCGCTGGATCAGACTGTTGCCACTGGCCCAGGGAGCCACCTCGGAGACGAACGCACGGCCGACCGTGCCAGGGGATCCCACTTCGGTATTTAATAAATCACCAGGCGCCTTAAAGGCCCCGTTGACTCCAATAGAGCTGAGTGTGACCAGATCACTATTATTTACACCAAGAGCGTTGTTAAAGGTCTGAAAGGGGCCAGACGACGAGGCGCCAAAGGTCACATTGGCTTTGAGATCTCCCAGGGAGTTGTAGATACTGACGGCATCACCACCTGTACTCAGGCCAACACCACCACCTAAATAACCACCAATTTGCAATCCTGCTGGGGCTACACCGGTAAACCAGGTATTGATGAATTCCGTTTGCTTCGTCAGTAAATTATCGCTACTCTGCAGCTCCATGAAAATCACCGATTCACCGGCGGCGATCGTTGTGATGCCGGTGAGGGGAACAGAGGCAACAAAACTATTGGAATTATCATCCATCTTCCAACCCGTGATCGACAAGGAGCTACCGCCACCATTGGTCAATTCAAACCAGTCACGCGCAAAGGGACTATTACCACTTGACCAGGGTGCCACTTCAGAGACATAGACAGTGGGTAGGGGTGGTGCTTCATCAACGATATTTAGTAGATTCAAGCTGTAGTTCACTGAAGTATCAGGTGAGGATCCAACGGTTGGATCGTCAACTTGGATGGTTAGCTGATAATTAGACTTTGTTTCATAATCCAGTACTGTCCCCGCTTTAATGTATAGCGCATTGGCGACCACTTCAAAATAGGAGGCATCAGGCCCTGTCAATATCAAGCGATTTTCACCCAAGCCATCGTCGATCATCTCTAAATCAGCCACGCGCAGGCGACTGCTGGTGCTGGTGTTTTCATTGATCTGTGTCACTATATTGTTCAGATTAACGCCCGTTGGTGCAAAATTGGGATCTGACGAAGGGGCATAAACCCACATCTGTGGATGGTCAAAATCACCCCCACCATTTTCGGATGCAATGTAGATATAGCCATTACGATCGACCGTCAGCCCTTCGGGTTGTTGATCGGCCAAACTGATGCTGATACCAGGAGCAGATTGCAACTGGAGATAGCTGGAGATCAACCCTTGACGGCTGATATTGATCAACTTACCTTCTTCTTGACTGAGAATCAACAGATGCTCATAATCTTGCCCCGGGGCCAAGGAAGGCAGATTGGAAAGGGAAAAAACGTCGGCAAAGTCGAGTAAATTAGCGAGAGATGGATCGAACAGATTGGCGGAATTAACCGTGCCTGCAGAGCCATTGCTGGCCGTACCGGCGGTGAAATCGATGGATGTATGAAAAACGCCTTCCGGCGAGATTTCCTTGACAAAAAGATAGCCCCCTGAGTAGGGATCCCAACTGACTCCCTCCAACGCAATGTTACCGATTGTCGTACCCAATTTAACTGTTTTGGCTTGACTCCTTGTCAGGGTTGTTCCTGATTGATAAGTGAATTGAACGGCCTGGCGATCGCGCTCTTCAACCAGCACAAATTGACCAAAGCCGATATAAGTCAAACCCTCCGTATCATAAAATTCAGTACCCTGGGGACTGCCTCCAGGAGCAAGTGTCATTGTACCGATTAACTGGCCAGTTTTAGATATTTCTACAATTGCTGAACCCCCATCTCCCAAGACAAACAGAGTATCGCTATCCCAGTTGTAGGTGATTGCAGAGGCCTCCTGGGCCAGCAGATTTCCCTGGGGTGGTGTGGTTCTGGTCGGCTCCGGCAGATCGAAACGAGCTAAAAGCTTGTAGCGGAACAAATCCACTGTTGAGGGACCGATCATCAGCTTGGGGGAGAAGCTTTGATCGAAAGTTAATCACCAGAAGCAGTGCTGACGCTCCCATAAGCAAGCCCCATGACTTAACCTGTTTTTAAACAAAGCTTTGGCTGTTCTTAGTTAAGTGCCACCCAAATCTTATTGTCTCAATGAAATCTGATCTGTTGCTTTTTTGCCATGATCTGAAAGGGGGGAGGAAGACGTTGTTAGAGCCTGGCCCTCAGACATTGTTGCGCCCTTAGGAGAGCGGATGCTCCTGTGGCCAATCATTGGATCGGCTTATCGTTCAAGCCGACCAACGGCGTCGGGCCTCGATTCTTGAACACCTTGAACCCTTAAGACTTCTGTGGGTCCGTTGCCAGAAATAGGCGCAGTACCCGCTCCGCCGCATCGGCCAACAAGGCTGGACTGGCCGCAATCGCCTCCGCCAGGGTCATGGGGCCTGGCACCAGGGAGACCATGCTGGTAACACCCAGGCCATAGAGCGTCTCTGAGCCCTTCGCCAGGCTGCCGGCAATCACCACCAGGGGGACACCGGCTTGGGCGCAGCGGCGCGCCAGACCACTGATGGTCTTGCCGTGGCCGCTCTGAGCATCCAGGCACCCCTCACCCGTCAGGACCAGGGACGCCCCCGCCAAATGGGCACCGAAATCACAGGCCTCCAGCACCAGGTCAATGCCGCTGCGAGGCTGAGCCCCCAGCAGTCCCATCAGGGCAGCACCCAGGCCGCCGGCCGCTCCGGAGCCAGGCAGATCCCGAAGCCGCCGGCCGCAAGCCCGCTCAAGGGGACCAATCGCTGCGGCGGTTGCCGCCTCCAGCTCAGCGACGATGGCGGCAGTCGCCCCCTTCTGGAGGGCATAGACAGCGGCCGCACCGCTGGGACCCAGCAGCGGATTGTTCACATCACAGGCCAAGGCGATGGAACAGTCGGCGAGAACCGGATGCAGGCCCCCGAGATCCACGACGGCCAGCTCGGCCAGGGACGCTCCAGTCATCACCGCCTCGATCAAGGAGCCATCGGCACGAAGGAATCGAACGCCCAAGGCCTGGGCCATGCCGGTTCCCAAGTCATGGGTGGCCGATCCGCCGATGCCCAGGATCAGAGTTCGGGCCCCGGCCTCCAGGGCGGCCGCGATCAGTTCGCCGGTGCCAAAGGTGCTGGTGTGGCGGGGATCCCGCAAGCCCGCGGGCACCAAGGGCAAACCGGAAGCCGCCGCCATTTCAATGACAGCACTGCGGCCGTCGTCCAGGAGCCCAAAGCTGGCCTGGACCCTGGGGCCTCCAG
>JBEIVL010000059.1:0-6514 GCA_040373885.1 Aphanothece sp. | reverse complement strand
GGCAGGCGCTGTCGACGCGGGCCCGCACCACATCCCCCACAGCCAGCTGGCCGCTTTCGAGCTGGCCGCTGTGAATGAACACACTGCGGTTGCGGCTGACGCCCTCGATGCGTACCACCGGGCCATCACCAGGCCCCTCCGGGCCGATCAGCACGCCCCGGTCCCCCACCTGGCCCCCGCCTTCGCCATAGAAGGGGGTTGAATCCAGCACGATCTGAACCGCCCCAGGGGCGCTGGCGCGCTCCACCGAGGCACCATCGGCCACCAGAGCCACCACGCAGCAGGTCTGCTCCAGTTGCTCGTAGCCGGCAAAGCGGGTGGCTTCCAGGGCCGAGGCCATCTGGTCGACCGCCCCCTGCACGGTCAGATCGAGGCTGACGGCGGCGGCCTTGGCCCGTTGGCGCTGGGCTTCCATCGCCGCTTCAAAGCCGGCCAGATCCACCGTCAGGCCGTGCTCTTCGGCGATCTCCTGGGTGAGCTCCAGGGGGAATCCATAGGTGTCGTACAGCTCGAAGGCCTGCTCGCCGCTGATCTGATCCGGCTGGGCGGCGAGCACGTCGGCCAGCAGTTTCTCGCCCCGCTCCAGGGTTTCCAGGAAGCGGGCCTCCTCCCGGTTCAGCTCCGAGAGGATCGCCTCGCGCCGTTCCAGCAGCAGGGGGTAGGCCTCGGCCATCAGGGCGATGGAGCCGTCGCCCATCGCCTCCAGAAAGGGCTGGTTGATGCCCAGCAAACGGCCGTGGCGCACCACCCGGCGCAGCAACCGGCGCAGGATGTAACCCCGGCCCAGGTTGGAGGCACTGACCCCGTCGGCGATCAGTTGGGTGATGGCGCGGCTGTGGTCGCCGATCACCTTGAGGCTGGTGCGACGCACGTCATCGAGATGATTATAGTCAACCCCCGCTAATTTCCCAGCCAGTTCGATGAGCGGATAGATGAGATCGGTTTCGTAGTTATTGCTCACCCCTTGCAGAATCTGGGCCATGCGCTCCAGTCCCATGCCGGTATCGATGTTGCGGTTCGCCAGGGGCGTCAGCTGGCCCTCGGCGTCCCGGTTGTATTGCATGAACACCAGGTTGTAGAACTCGATGAAGCGGCTGTCGTCCTCCAGGTCGAGGTTTTCATTGCCCAGTTCCGGCTTGAAGTCGTAGTAGATCTCCGAGCAGGGGCCGCAGGGGCCCGTGGGCCCAGAGGCCCAAAAGTTGTCAGCCTCATCCATGCGGATGATGCGCCTGGGATCGACGCCTACTTCATCGCGCCAGATCGCCTCGGCTTCATCGTCTTCCCGAAAGACACTGACGACGAGATTCTTCGGATCCAGGCCAAACACCTGGGTGCTCAGCTCCCAGGCCCAGGCAATCGCCTGGGATTTGAAATAGTCACCAAACGAGAAGTTGCCCAGCATCTCGAAATAGGTGTGGTGGCGCGCCGTGCGACCCACGTTCTCAATGTCGTTGGTGCGAATGCATTTCTGGCTGCTGGTCGCCCGGGCCGCCGGCCGCTCCTGCTGCCCCAGAAACACCGGTTTGAACGGCAACATGCCGGCGATCGTCAGCAACACCGTCGGGTCCTCGGGCACCAGGGAGGCGCTCGCCATGCGCCGGTGCCCCCGCTGTTCAAAAAAGCGCAGGAAGGCTTCACGGATTTCGGCGCCCCGGCGCGGACGGGTCGTCGCGGGGCCGTCCGTCCGCGCGGAATCCGGAGACGCGGACCCCAGAGGGGCTGTCTCTAAAGGGTCTGAATCCGAAGTCGCGGTCACGGAGGCCATGGGCAGCGGGAAGCCGGGGTTCTGGGGGCATGATCGCCCAGGCGGGTGGGCATGATCCATCGATCCGGGCAGCGCTGGTCATGTCCCTTGCCGATGGCTTCCGTGGGCCCCGGGCCCGCCTGCGGCTCCGCTCCCTCACCTGGGCCCTGGTGGCCGGCGCCGCTGCCGCCACCCTGGCCCTGCTCTGGGGGGTCGAAGCCGCCCTGCGCTCGGGGGGCTGCGGCTTCTTCTATGGGGTGCTGGCCTTTCATCTGCAACGGGTCGATCCCGATGACGGCCACCTGCAGGCGGGCCTGGTGGGGGCCGTCTGCGGCATCCGCAGCCTGGCTGCGCCCTTGAACTTGCCCTCCCTGGCGGCCCTTGCCGTCGGCGCCGATGGGACCCCTTCGGCCCCCTGGACCAACTGGTCCACCTGGGCTCAATGGTTCAACGGGGCCACCACGACCAACGGGTCCACCTGGCCCTGGTGGGACCTGACCCGGGATCTGGCCCAGAGCTGGCTGCCGCTCTGGGCCCCCCTGGTCGCCAGCGCGCTCTTGCTGCGGCTTCTGGTGCGTTGGGTGCCTCAGATTCGTCCCTGAACCCACGTTTTGTGTGGGGAGATGGGCCGATGGGACCCCTTCAAGGATGATGGGTCGCGAATCCAGCTCCTCTGGATTCGTATCCACCGGATTCCGGCGACCCCGCGGCCATGAGCCTGCTGCACGCCACCTGGCTGTTTCCCCCTGAGGGGGCTGGCGGTCGCCTGCTGCTCTGGGCCGATACCTGGCGCGTGGCCGCGCCGGCCAGTCCCACGCCGGGGGAGATTCCCGAGCACCCCCTCACCCTCAACTGGGATGACCTGGCCACCTGGCTGGAGGACAACGGCCTCTGGTCTGAGGCGGTGCGCCCCGCCAATGCCACCCTCACCCTCCCCAGTCGCTCCCAGGCCATCCGTGGCCGGCGTAAGGGCGAGGGTTCCTGGAGTGGTCTGCCCCTGCAGGCGGGTGAGCCGATCCCCAAGGACGTGCAGTGGTGGCCCTGGCGCGTCGAAGGGCTGGCCCTGGATCCCGGGGCCGCCGGCGAATGGCTCAGCGCCCTGCCCCTGTCGGGTATCCATCCTGGCCTGTCCGATGATCTGCGCTGGTGGAGCCATTTGCAGCGTTGGGCCCTCAGCCTGATCGCCCGCGGCCGTTGGCTGCCCCAGGTGGAGGAGGGCCGAGCCCGTTGGCTGCCCCTGCTCAACCGCGAGGGAGATCGGCGCCGTTTGGAGGAGTTGGCGGTGGGGTTGCCCCAGGTGGCCACCTCGGCGATCGTGCATGAGGCGTTGGCCTGTCGTCGCCCCGGCAGCGGACGCCTGCGGGTGGCCAGCCTGCTGGAGGCCCTGCTCGATGGCCAGCTGCGGGCCGGATTCCAGGCCGATGGGGATGGTCTCGATCCTTTGCTGACGGCCTGGCAGAAGGGCCTCGGCCGCGGCGATGGCCAGCTGAAGCTGGACCCTGAGGACACCGAGCGGTTGCAGATCGCCACCCACCACTGGCTGGAGGCGGTGGCGGGCCGATTGGCACCCGCCAGGGCCTGCTTTGAATTGGATGCGCCGCCGGAGGGTGAGGAGCTCTGGACCCTGCGCTTCAGTCTTCAGGCCGAAGCAGAACCCAGCCTGCGGCTGCCGGCGGCGGCCGTCTGGTCCGCCGGAGCCGCCGTGCTTCAGCTCGGCGAGGTGGAGGTGCCCCAGCCGGGTGAGTTGCTGCTGGAGGGGCTGGGCCGGGCGCTGCAGGTCTTCGAGCCGATTGCCCGCGGTCTGGATGCGGCGGCGCCGGAACGCATGCAGCTCACGCCCGCCGAGGCCTTTGTGTTGGTGCGCACCGCCGCCAGCCAGCTGCGCGATGTGGGCGTGGGGGTGGTGCTGCCCGAATCCCTCTCGGGTGGTTTGGCCAGCCGCCTGGGCCTTTCGATTGTGGCGGATCTGCCCAAGCGATCCAAGGGCTTCACCCTGGGCGAAACCCTGGAGTGGAAATGGGAGCTGATGATCGGCGGCGTCACCCTCAGCCTCAAGGATCTCGAGCGATTGGCGGCCAAGCGCAGCCCCCTGGTGCAGCACAAGGGCGCCTGGATCGAGTTGCGGCCGGGGGACCTGCGCAATGCCGAGCGCTTCTGCGCCGCCGATCCCGCCCTCACGCTCGATGAGGCCCTACGCCTCACCGCCAGCGAGGGCGACACCCTGATGCGTCTGCCGGTGCATCGCTTTGTTCCCGGCCCCCGTTTGCAGGCGGTGCTGGAGCAATACCACCAGCAGAAGGCCCCCGATCCCCTGCCGGCCCCCGAGGGTTTTGCCGGTCAGTTGCGCCCTTATCAGGAGCGGGGCCTGGGCTGGCTGGCTTTCTTGCATCGCTTCGATCAGGGGGCCTGCCTGGCCGATGACATGGGCCTGGGCAAGACCATCCAGCTGCTGGCGTTCCTGCAGCATCTCAAAGCCGAGGAGGAGCTCAAGCGGCCTGTGTTGCTGGTGGCCCCCACCTCGGTGCTCACCAATTGGAAGAGAGAAGCCGGTGGCTTCACGCCGGAGCTGGAGGTGCGCGAGCACTACGGACCGCGCAGGGCTAGCAGTGAATCAGCCATGAAAACCGCCCTCAAGGGGGTGGATCTGGTGCTGACCACCTACGGGTTGTTGCAGCGCGATAGCGAGTTGTTGGAGTCGGTGGATTGGCAGGGGGTGGTGCTCGATGAGGCCCAGGCGATCAAGAATCCCGCCGCTAAACAAAGCCAGGCCGCAAGAGATCTGGGCCGGCCCGGCAAGCAGGGTCGCTTCCGCATCGCCCTCACCGGCACTCCCGTCGAGAACCGGGTCAGCGAACTCTGGGCGCTGATGGATTTCCTCAATCCCAATGTGCTGGGGGAGGAGGCTTTCTTCCGCCAGCGCTATCGCCTGCCGATCGAGCGCTACGGCGACATGAGCTCCCTGAGGGATCTCAAGGCCCGGGTGGGACCCTTCATCCTGCGGCGCCTCAAGACCGACAAGGCGATCATTTCCGATCTGCCCGAGAAGGTGGAGTTGCGCGAATGGGTGGGGCTATCGACTGAGCAGGTCCAGCTCTATCGCCGCACGGTGGACGAGAGCCTCGATGCCATCGCCAGGGCGCCCCTGGGTCAACGCCACGGCCAGGTGCTGGCGCTGTTGACGCGGCTCAAGCAAATCTGTAACCATCCCGCCCTGGCCCTCAAGGAGGCGCCCAGCAGCGTCGATGGCGGTTTCGCCGCCCGCAGCGCCAAGGTGCAGCGGTTGGAGGAAATTCTCGAAGAGGTGATCGAGGCGGGCGATCGGGCCTTGCTGTTCACCCAGTTCGCCGAATGGGGGCAGCTGCTCAAGGTGCACCTGGAGCGCCGTTGGCGCCAGGAGGTGCCCTTCCTTTACGGCAACACCAGCAAGACCGAGCGCCAGGCCATGGTCGATCGTTTCCAGGACGATCCTCGGGGCCCCCAGTTGTTCCTGCTGTCACTCAAGGCCGGCGGCGTGGGCCTCAACCTCACCCGGGCCAGCCACGTCTTCCACATCGATCGCTGGTGGAATCCAGCCGTTGAGAATCAGGCCACCGACAGGGCTTATCGCATCGGCCAGCAGAAGCGGGTGATGGTGCACAAGTTCATCACCAGCGGCTCCGTCGAAGAAAAGATCGACATCATGATTCGCGAGAAATCTATTCTCGCCGAAGAGATTGTGGGCTCCGGCGAAGAATGGCTTGGCGGCTTTGATGTCAAACAACTGCGCGATTTGGTGGCTCTCGATGAAGGCTCGTAATTGTAATTTGCCTTGACACTTCTCCGTGAAGAAAAGGCAGGTATGTAAAATGAAATTTGGTTCAGAATGATTTAGTTAAAGAAGCTAAAATAGACAGGGCCGAGGCTGGTCAAATTATTCAGCCATTACGAGATACAATGAAACTCAATATCTAAAGTTATCATAGCGTTTTCTCTGATACTGCGTGGATCAATTGACTTTAAGCCTTGGATCTCTCTTGGGGTGTGGTGGTATTTGCAATTCAAATCTGGCTTTAGTTTGCATTAACGCTGACTCTGCTGCATCGCCGGGTACCAAGGCCATTCAAGTTGGGTCACCGTCCAATCCTCCCCAGGCTATTCGGTGGATTCGTCCATTCAATGGTCAGTCAGCCGTTGAGCTCAGCCGGCATAACCCTGCTGCTCAAGCCGCTTAACCATGGTTCTTCTCCATGGCCCCCCATGCTCCGGGTCTTTGGGGCCACCCCTCGGATGCCCTCGCCAAGGTCATGGCTAATGCAGACAGAGCCGTCCCAAGCGGTGATTGAACGAATCGGCAGCCCATCCCCAGCAATAAAGACGTCCCAAGGCCGTCTCCCATGACCGGTCTGCGGCTGGATCGCAGCTCTTCGCCTTGACCTGATCGGCGCCCGACCGCCCAAAACCGCGATCGCAACAGGACTCTCGGAACACTCGGCCCAAAGGCGATGGCCCATCCGAGGTGGCAATTGCCAGAGTGGCCCACCCGGTGCCCTATCCCCGGGGTGATTGGGTGCTATGGTCATGGACTGCGCGGTTGAGGCGAATGCCCAACTGTGTGGCCTACAATCCCTGGGAAGCGCGAGCGACCGATGTTGTAGGGTTTGGAAGTCGTCGAGAGACGACGAGCCAGAGGTTTCCCGAGAGGGTTTTCCGATGGCAGAACCTGGACAACCAAAGAAGTTTAGGAACTGACGCCTTTGCTGCGTCGGATCGGGAGCCTTTCTAAGACTAGAG
>JBEIVL010000060.1:0-5957 GCA_040373885.1 Aphanothece sp. | reverse complement strand
CTACCGCCCGGGCCTTTGCAAAGCAGGACCCAATGGTTGGGTGGCCAGCGACAAGGGTCCCGGTCCCGCCCAGGGGGGTGGCAAGGAACAGCGCCTCTGGGTTGTGGTGCCTGCCGATCGGCTCGCAGGCGGTTGATGCGGCTGGGCTTTCGCCCTGGATCCTTTGCAGTCAGGCCCATCCGAACGGTCGAGGCTGGTGGTCTTGGGAGACCGCGAGCAGGCCTACGGGCCCGCGAAAAGCCCATGCGAAGCCTGGGAGCTTCCCATCGCCCGCAGTGTTGCAGTAGAGAGGCACGACGTTTCTCAGCTCCACCATGGCCAGCAGTGCCAGAGCCGACCTTGCCACCGCCCGCCTCGGTGTCCTTGGGGGCAGTGGTCTCTATGCCATGGACGGCCTCGAGGATGTGCGGGAGCTAGAGCTGGACACCCCCTATGGACGTCCTTCCGACAGCCTGCGCATCGGACGCATCGGCGATCTTGAGGTGGTGTTTCTGGCCCGCCATGGCCGCCACCACACGTTCACACCCACCGAGGTGCCCTACCGCGCCAACATCTGGGCGATGCGCTCCTTGAATGTGCGCTGGATTTTGTCGGTTTCGGCGGTGGGATCGCTGCAGGAGGAGTTCCGTCCCCTCGACATGGTGGTGCCCAATCAATTCATCGACCGCACCCACCAACGCCCGCTCACCTTTTTCGGCGAAGGGGTCGTCGCCCACGTCACCGTGGCCGATCCCTATTGCGGTGCCCTCAGCCGCATCCTCGAAGATGTGGGCGATAGCCTCATGCCCGAGGGTCGACGCCTGCATCGCGGCGGCACCTATTTGTGCATGGAGGGCCCGGCCTTCTCCACTCGGGCGGAATCGGAGCTTTATCGCACCTGGGGCTGCTCGGTGATCGGCATGACCAACCACACCGAAGCTCGTCTGGCTCGGGAGGCCGAAATCGCCTATGCCACCTTGGCCATGGTGACGGACTACGACTGTTGGCACACCGAACATGCCTCGGTGACCGTGGAGATGGTGATCGACAATCTGCGGGCCAACGCTGCCTTGGCTCAGGAAATTGTGCGGGTCGCGGCCCAACGGGTGGCTGTGCAGCGGCCTGCAAGCAAGGCCCATCAGGCTCTCCGCCATGCGTTGATGACCCCGGTGGAGAGCGTTCCGGCTGAGACGCGCCGCAAGGTGGATCTACTGACAGCTCCCTATTGGGGGGCTTTCAAGGGTTGAGCCGCCTGGGGCTGCAGAAGGATTTGATGCTTGGTGAGGAAGGCGTCAAAGTCCTGGACGAGAAAACCGCTGCCGGCTCGCGTTAGATGGCTGTAATCAATGTAGGTTCTGCGGCCGTTCAGGTAATTGCTGCAAGTCGTCAAATCAGGGGGGCAGAGCTGTGAGAATGGGTTGTAAACAAAAAAGTGATTGTGACGCCGCGCTAACTTTTCTAATCCTTCGGCGATAGGGGCGATTTCGTTGAGAATTTCTTGGCGGGGGCGACGATAAAGACAAGCCTCATTCAGCGAAGGTCGAAACCATTGGAGGGTACAATTTTCGTTGGTTACATTTTGCCAGCCATTCAGTAAGCGAAAATCAGGTGGAGGCTGTACAAAAACAAAATACGCTCCTTTGGCTTGTACTTTTTGAATCAAAGCTTCTAATTCGTCTTGCCACGCTTGCCAGCGTGATTTCCCCGGATGACTGGAGGGAGCGGAGCGTAAGGCGTCGGTGCGAAACTGTTGCAATAGATAACTCGAAACAACAACAACATCGTTTGGTTGGAGCTTTTCAAGAACGAGGTTAATGAATTTCGTTTGTTGCTCGCCATCCTTAAATTTGATATTGCCAGGCTCTTTTGGGCTAGGAATCACGGGTACCGATTGGCCACCGGCATAGGCATGGATGAGAGAGAGTCCGGGCCTTTGGGAAATGGTATCAACCCAGGCCTGAAAATTTCCTGTGTGGCTATCACCAAGTAAGTAGATATGTTGCTTTACCGGCCCGAGTCCCTTCACAACGCAATCGTTGAAAACCTGAATTGGTTGAGGTCCCTCTCCCATCCACCACATGCAATTCGGTTCAGAGGAGCCACCGGCAGCTGAGTCAAGAGGAACATTGGCTTCTAATTGCTCACGCTTGATATCGCCAAGGAAAAGGCGATGACCAGCAAATCCATTCAGGGAGCCAATGATGAGTGAACTAAAGCCCAGGATGCCTGCACCCAACAGAAAGCTGTTGCGACGGGATCGAGCCCAATTCGCATAACGAATTGGATTTTCAATCCAATGATAGGAAACCGCCCCAAGGGCCAGGATCAGGGCAAGCTGCCATGGGATGGTCCAACGATGAATCCCCACTGTCCAGCGGCTGATGCCAAGCACTGTCCAATGCCAAAGATAGATCGAATAGGACATCAGTCCTATCGATTGCATCCCTGGTGCGGTCAAAAGTCGATAGGCCGCAGTATGGGGACGAAGGGAGCCAAGTAAGAGGGCGACGGCCATAACAATCGCCACCGCAGACTTAACCTTAAGACCAATGAACAGCAAGCCTACAGTGGCAAGCAGGGGCAGAAGAGGTGGAATTCGATCATAAAAACGGGTTTGAATGGTTGGATTGACCCGGGAAAGGCATACCAAACATCCGGCACCCATCTGCCAAAAACGAGTCGGCATTGAGAAGTACGAGGTGACCGGATTTGTGCGACTTAGTACAACAAAAGCGATCAAGGACGCAAGTCCTAACGTCGACATCACCCAGGTGAGCCAGCGGACGCCTCCCGTCTGGCCCCGAGCAACTCCCGTCAGCCAAACCAGGATCGGAAAGATGAGATAGAATTGCTCTTCAACTCCCAGCGACCAGGTATGGGTGAAGGTGTTGAGTTCGGTTGATACGGCAAAATAATCCGTGCTGCTCTTGATCAACCACAAATTGGAGGTGCCAAACAGCGCGGCTAGGCCGGTTTGAAGCGAGACACCTGGAAGGGGATTAAACAGGCAAGTAAGTATAGCTGTGACCAGGACAAACACCGCCAAGGCAGGGATCAGGCGCCTGATTCGCCTGGCGTAAAATTCAAGCAGGAACGAGCGAAAATTGACGCTTGGCTTGGCCAACAACGACGCGGTGATGACATAGCCGGAAATGACAAAAAAGATATCAACACCCAGATAGCCTGTTGGAATAAAATCCTTATTCATATGATTAAAAATCACCGCCAGGACCGCCAGGGCCCTTAAGCCATCGATTTCTGGACGGTAAGTATTTTTAGTTTTGGGAGTTGCCGCTGCGACGCTGCTGCTCATCACGATTGTCCCCTGGCCTTGTTCGCCAAGGCCGCCCGCAGGGAAGCACCGTGATCCGCGAGCAGTTCGTTGGCCGTTGAACGTTCTAAGCCTGTGAGAATCATCAGCAGGGCCAGCTTCACCGAGCCATCGGCGGCCACCAGTTGCTCCGCCGCAACCTCACGGGAGACACCCCCAAGATCCACAAGGATGCGCAGGGCGCGATCCTCCAATTTGGTGTTGGTGACGGCCACATCCACCATGCGGTTGCCATGCACCTTGCCCAGGCGCACCATCACTCCGGTGGAGAGGATGTTGAGGGCCATTTTGGTAGCGGTGCCCGCTTTGAGACGGGTGGAACCGGTCAGCAGCTCAGGACCCGTCAGCAAGCGGATGTCGATGTCACAGGGCATCGGCACCTGATCGGCCGCCACGCAGGCCAGCGCGATGGTCAGGGCCCCCAGTTGGCGCGCGTGATTGAGTCCGCCCAGCACATACGGGGTGGTGCCACCGGCGGCGATGCCCACCAGGGCGTCGGCGGCCGTAAAACCCCGTTCCTCCAGGTCGGCAGCCCCCGCCTCAAAACGATCTTCGAGCCCCTCCGAACTGCGCAGCAGGGCTGGGGCGCCGCCGGCCAGCACCCCCTGCACCAATTCGGGCGGGGTGCAGAAGGTGGGCGGACATTCGGCCGCATCGAGCACGCCAAGCCGGCCGGACGTGCCGGCGCCCAGATAAAACAGGCGGCCCCCCTGGCCCAGGCGAGCGCTGATCGCGTCGACCGCCGCCGTCAGTTGGGGGGCAGCAGCCTCCACGGCTCGCTGGGGTTCGAGATCGTTCTGGCAGAACAGATCCACCATCTCGGCGGTGCTCAGCTCATCGAGGTTTTCGCTGAGGGGGTGGGCCTGTTCGGTGAGCAGATGGCCGCGGTCCGAGTCGTGGCGCTTCACAGCAGCCCCTCCAGGCGACGACGAAAGGCCTCGACTTCGGGATCTTCCGAGGTTGCCTCCGGTTCAGGCGGTCGGGCCGCTGTGGGGGACTCCTTCTCTTTCCAGTTCTCCAGATCCATGTTGTTGACAGGGGGCGCGATCAGGAGGCGATCCTCCTCGCTTCTGGGCACAAAGCCGGCCGGCACGAATCGGGCTTCATAGCCGGCCTGTTCGCAGAACAGCTCGACTTCGCGGCGCTCCAGGATTTCGACGCAGGGCACGGGAAAATCCTGGGCCTCCAGCAAGCCGGCGTAGCGCTCGGCATCGTCCGCCGCCTCAAACAGCAGCACCACCGTGTGGCCGTTCACTTCGATCGAGTGGATGCCTTCCTGGTCGCTGCGGGGGTCAAACAGCAGCACATGCACGGGCATCGCCGAGGGGTCTCTCACGGGCACGGCGGGAGAAGTCTTTCTGCTGCTTCAGTGTCTCATTGTCTGGGTCTCATTTTTAGCGTCTCATTCGTGCCCATTGGCTTCAAGCCTCCCTCGCTTCGGCGTCGCTCTGGAGTTCGAGCAGGCGGCGATAGAGGGCCTGTTCGGCTTCGCTGAGATCGGGGGGCACCACGATGCGGATGTCAACGATTTGATCACCGATCTCGTCGCCCTGGCGCAGCCCCCGGGCCCGCAGCCTCAACAGACGACCGCTGCTGGAGCCTGGCGGCACCCTCAGGCGCACGGGGCCTTCCAGGGTGGGCACCACGGCCTGGCAGCCCAGGGCCGCCTCCGGGGGGGAGAGTTCAAGGGTGTAGTGAATCCGTAGGCCCTCGACCCTGAGCCCTTCGGGGGTGCGCACCCGCAGCTGCAGAAAGTGGTCCCGGCCGCCCGGGGCCACCCCTTCAAGGCGCAGGCGCCAGCCATCTCCGGCCAGGGGTGGTGTCCAGACCTCCACCACGGTTCCATCGGGGAGATCAAGCTCGACCCGCTCCCCCGAGAGGGCCTGCTCCGGGGCCAGCTCCACCACACTTTCCTGATCGTTGCTGGCCCGCACCGGCGGGGGGGGCGCCGGTGCGGGCGTCACCGCGGCGCCGCCGAAGGGCCCCCAGCGGGGGCCGCTGCGACGGGGGGAATTGTCTTGGGGCCCGTCGCCGCCAGCGTCGTCAGGGGCAGGCATGGGTCCCTGACGCTCCGGCACGGCGGAGCGGCCGCCGAACAGGGTGTCGAGGTAATCCTGGAACTCGGGAAAGCCGCTCGCAAACGGGGCCTGAGGGTCTTCAGTCCCCCCAAGGCTGCCCGCACCGGCCTCCCAGGCTCGCCGCCTCAGGGGATCGGAGAGAACCGCATAGGCCTCGTTGACCAGCTTGAAGCGTTCTTCGGCGACGGGATCGTTGCCATTGAGATCGGGATGCCAGCGGCGGGCCTGCTCGCGAAACGCCTGCTTGAGCAGGGCCCCATCGGCGCCAGGGTCGACCTCAAGCACCTGCCAGTAATCAACAGTGACGGCCATCAGCTCAGCCCAGCGACGTCATGGCACTCACGGTGCATCGTTCCAGGGATCCTCCGGGCGTGCGGCAGGTCGACGGCGGGCCGGGCGCTCCTGGCTGGGCTCCGGATCAAGGCCGCTGCCAGGCCAGTCACGATCACTGGGGAGGGGGCGTTCGCCCGGATTGCGACCGAAGGACTCGGATTGGCTTGGATCGGGGTCTCTCCGGTCGCGATTGGTGAGGCCAAGACCTCGGATGGCACGATCTTGATCCCTTGGAT
>JBEIVL010000030.1:0-24683 GCA_040373885.1 Aphanothece sp. | reverse complement strand
CCCCATCCAGCCATCGTCGATCCAGGCCGCTGGTGGCGCTATGACGCTCCCCTGGATCCAGATCTAGTGGTGATCACCCCGGCCATGGAGGGCGAATCGGGGCTCGATGGGGCCGGACCCCTGCCTCTGGCCGAAGATCACCGCTTTGAGGAGGCCAATCGCCTCTTCCTGGAGCGGCTCCAAGCCCAGGGAATGGCCATGGGGCAATTGGCCATGGCCCGAGCCATGACCACTGGTGCCGAGACAGTGGCTGGGCAGGAGGGGTAGGTGGCCATCGATGGCGCGCCCTGGTTGACCCGCGACGGACGACAACTCGCGGCGACCATTCTGGAGAGCCACCACCGCCGTTTCGGTCGGCCGCTGCTCGCAGGGTGCCACAACTGGCCGCCTCACCAGGCTGCCCAGGAACTCTTTGCCGCCACCACGGTGGTGCTTGCCCACGATGGTGGCAACGACCCCCGCCTGACCTATGCCAATGCTGCCGCCCTGCGCTTGTGGGATCGCCCCTGGGCCGCGATGGTTGGCATGCCCTCCAGGCTCACCGCCGAGCCGCAGGAACGAAAGGCCCGCAGCGAGGCCCTGTCGCTGGCTCGCCGCGAAGAGGCCATTGCCAACTACTCGGGCATCCGGGTCAATCGCCGTGGCCGTCGCTTTCGCATTCAGGGGGCCCGGCTCTGGTCCCTGCAGGACGGTTTCGGAGGATCCTCGGGTCAGGCGGCTTGTTTTGAGAGCTGGTGGTGGTTGTAGCCAGGGCCTTCCCGCTCAAGACCCAGGCCCCTGCGGCTCTGCCTAAAGTTGCGAGCCCATGGTGAGAGGGTCCTGCCCATGACTGTCGTACCCGCTGATCCCGGCGCCGCCATCGCCCTGGAGGCCCCCAGTCCACGCCTCAGCCTGCAGGACGGCAACATCGCCGCCGATACCAGCACGATTCGTTCGCTTGATTGGGATCGCAGTCGCTTTGATATCGAGTTCGGCCTGCGCAATGGAACCACCTACAACTCTTTTTTGGTGCGCGGTGAACGCACGGCCCTGATTGATACCAGTCATGTCAAATTCAGGAGTCTATGGATTGATCTAATAGAGCAACAAATTAATCCGAAGGACATTGATTATTTGGTTGTTTCCCATACCGAGCCCGACCACTCTGGCTTGATTGGCGATTTGATTGATCTTAATCCTGAGATTGAGATTGTTGCCTCCAAGGTGGCTATCCAGTTCCTTGAAAACCAGGTGCACCGACCCTTCCGCTCCCGGGCGGTCAAGACTGGTGATGTCCTTGATCTGGGCACCAACCCCACCAGCGGAACGTCCCACCGATTCGAATTCCTAAGTGCTCCGAATCTGCATTGGCCCGACACGATCTTTTCTTACGACCACGGCACAGGAGTTCTCTTTACCTGCGATGCCTTCGGACTCCATTACTGCAGCGACGATCTCTATGACCTCAATCCCGGCGCCATTGCCCCTGATTTTCGTTTCTACTACGACTGCCTGATGGGGCCAAACGCCCGCAGTGTGTTGCAGGCCCTCAAGCGCATGGAGGCCTTACCGCCGATCCAGATGATTGCGGTGGGTCACGGCCCCCTGCTGCGCGACCACCTGGCTTTGTGGGTGGAGGACTACCGCGAATGGAGCAGTCAACGCAGTGGCGCTGAAACCTACGTGGCGGTTTGTTATCTCAGTCAGGTCGGTTTTTGCGATCGTCTTAGCCAGGCCATCGCTCGCGGCATCGGCAAAGCGGAGGTGCAAGTCCAATTGGTTGATCTGCGGGCCACGGACGCCCAGGAACTGACGGCTCTTGTTGGTGATGCCGCCGCTGTGGTGGTGCCCACCTGGCCCGCCGTCCCCGATGCTGAGCTGCAAGCGTCCATCGGAACATTGCTGGCGGCCCTCAAGCCCAAGCAATGGGTGGGGTGCTACGACGTCTTCAGCGGTAACGACGAGGCCATCGACACCGTGGCCAGTCAATTGCGCGGGATGGGCCAACCCGAGGCCTTTGAGCCCTTGCGCATTCGCCAAGTGCCCAACGCCGCTGATTACCAGCGCTGTGAGGAGACGGGCACGGATCTGGGCCAGTTGTTGAGCCGTGAAAAAACCATCGCAGCGATGAAATCCATCGATGGCGATCTCGACAAGGCGATGGGGCGGCTGTCAGGTGGCCTGTATGTGGTCACCGCTCGGGAAGCCGATGGCCAACGCAGTGGGGCGATGGTGGCGAGTTGGGTCAGTCAGGCCAGCTTCGAGCCGCCGGGAATCACCGTGGCCGTGGCTAAGGATCGGGCGATTGAGGCCTTGATGCAGGTGGGGGATCGCTTCGTCCTCAATGTGTTGCGCGAAGACAACCATCAGCCTCTGCTGCGCCACTTCCTACGTCGCTTCCCTCCTGGGGCCGATCGTTTCGCTGGCATCAACACCCTCGACAGCGTGGCAGCAGGCGGGCCTGTTCTTGGGGATGCCTTGGCGTATCTGGGTTGCCGGGTGTCTCAGCGATTGGAGGGCCCAGACCACTGGATCATCTACGCCCTGGTTGAGCAGGGCAATGTGGCGGACACCGAAGCCGCCACGGCGGTGCATCACCGCAAAGTGGGCAATCACTATTAATTCCCGCGCTGCCGATAGGCTGATTTCTAGATGACTTCGGCGCTGCTCTGATGGTGGTTACCCCCAATCCCACCGGTTCGGGCTCCCTTGCGGCCCCTGGGGTCGATGACCCAGCTGCGGGCCGCAGGGTCATTCGTCTTGAGATTGACCCCGGTTTCACCTGTCTGAGGGGGCTGAGCCCCAAGCGCCTGCGTTTTGAAGTCGAATACGGGCTGGAGCGGGGCACTTCGGCCAACAGTTTCCTGTTTGACGGCGGTCTCAACGCTGCCGGCCAGCCGGTGCCTCCCATCTTGGTCCACCCCCTAGGGGCCTCGTTCGCCGAACCCTTCCTGGCCGAACTCGAAACCTTGGTGAGTCCCGAGGCCCCCATCAAGGTGGTGGTTGGTCATGTCAATCCCAACCGGGTCTCCACCCTGCGTCTGCTGGCCAGCCGTTGGCCAGCGCTGATGTTGGTGGCCTCCAATGCCGGAGCCAGGCTTCTTGAAGACCTTTGGGACCAGCGCTCCCCCACCGCTACCGAGGTCGCAGCCGAGGTGGGCCCGCCCCTGCCTCCCATTGATGTGGTGAAGCATGAGGTCAGTCGTGAGTTGGCGGACGGTCACAGGCTCACCTTGATTCCGGCTCCTACGCCCCGTTGGCCAGGGGCCTTGATGGCGTTCGAAGAACGTACGGGGTTGTTGATGAGCGGCAAGTTCTTCTCCGCCCATCTCTGCATCGAGACATTTGCTGAGGCCCATCGGGGCTCCAGTGAGGAGGACCGGCGCTATTTCTATGACTGCCTCATGGCCCCAATGGCTCGCCAGGTGGAGGCTGTATTGGACCGGCTGGAGGGTTTGCCTCTGCGGGGCATCGCTCCGGGGCATGGCCCCGCGATCCTGGAAAGCTGGCGCAGTTTGCTGGCTGACTATCGCCGTTGGGGTTCCAGCCTCCAAAAGGCCCGCCGCTCGGTGGCCCTGCTGTTTGCCAGTGCCTATGGCAACACCGCCGCCATTGCCGATGCCTTGGCCCAGGGGGTCGCCAAGACGGGAGTGCGGGTGGAAAGCATCAATTGTGAGTTTGTCAGTCCAGAGCAATTGATCGAGGCCATTCGCAGCTGTGATGCCCTGCTAATTGGTTCTCCCACTCTTGGAGGCCATGCCCCGACACCGATTGTCTCGGCCCTGGGCACCGTGCTGGCCGAAGGCGACCGCAACAAGCCTGTGGGAGTGTTCGGCAGCTATGGCTGGAGCGGTGAGGCCATTGATCTGCTGGAGACCAAGCTGCGCGATGGTGGATTTGCTTTCGCCTTCGCGCCGATTCGGGTGCGTTTTAGTCCCGATGTCGCCACCCTGCGCACCCTGGATGAAACCGGCACCAGTCTGGGGCGTCGACTTCAGGAGGAGCGCCGCCGCAGCCAGCGGCGCAGCAGCGGCGGCCTGAGTGACAGTCGCAGCGATCCGGCCATCCAGGCCCTAGGCCGTGTCGTTGGCAGTCTGTGCGTGCTGACGGCCCGCAAGGGGGAAGGGACCACGGCCCTCAGTGGCGCCATGGTGGCCAGCTGGGTGAGCCAGGCGAGTTTTTCCCCGCCTGGCTTCACAGTGGCTGTGGCCAAGGACCGGGCCGTGGAGGGCCTCTTGCACGTGGGCGATCGTTGCGCCCTCAATATCCTGGCCGCCGGCCGCGAAACCGGGCCGATGAAGCAGTTCCTGCAGCCCTTTCCCCCTGGAGCCGATCGCTTCGCGGGATTGGAGCTCGTTGCAAGCCCAGGTGGCCAGCCGATCCTGCCCGAGGCCCTGGCCTGGCTGGAGGCCCAGGTAACTGCGCGGATGGAATGCGGCGACCACTGGATCCTTTACGCCCAGGTGAACCATGGCGCCGTGCTGGATCCTTCGGGCACCACGGCGGTGCATCAACGCCGATTAGGGTTGAACTACTGAAGCGGCCTCAAGTAAGTCAGAATCTGACAGTTATCCCTGTACCCACGTGATTGACCCAGCCGGCCATACCGACCTGGGTATTGTATGTCGGTTGCCAATGGGCGAACAGTACGGTTCGGGGGCTGAGCGGGTAGGTCATTTTGATCTGGCCTCCCCAGTCAACCCGTCCCCCGAGGCCGGAATAGCTGCCCGGTTGGTAAAACCGCGGCCCCGCATCCATGGTCAGGTTGAGCAGATCCACGTTGAAACCCAGGCCTAGGCGGGTGTCGGTGTAGTTGCCGAGGTAAGTGCCGGTGGAATCCCAGCCATTGCGGTTCTCCAGCGCCAGAAAGAGGCCGTCGGCAATGGTCTCCAGCCCATCGCCTAGCGCGAAGTTCACATCACCATCACCCAGCCCAAGTGTGCCGGCCAGCGAGATCTGCTGGCGCAGGCCGCTTATATCTTCGCCTTGGCTGATTGTGATCAAGTAGGGCATCCATTCGGCGCTAAGTTCGAGACGGCGTGTCGGCTTGTACACAAGCTGCACCCGGCCCTTAATGTCGGTGCGGCGCCAGTTCGAGCCCGGCAGCCCGTGGTGATCGGAATCCTCCTCGACCCCGGCCGTTTCTACTTGGCCGTAGAAATGCTCGGCCTCACCCCACACGAAGGCTGGGCCAATTTCCATTTCTATCGCGAACACGCCACCTTTGTTTAGACCCCATTGCAGTTCCGAGCCCAACTGAGCATCGATGGCGTAGTGCCGGGGCTGGCCCTCGATGTTGTTCTCAAAGCCGCCGTGGCCCTCGATGGTGATCAGCGGCAGCACCCGGAACTGTCCGGGCGCCACCCGGCTGGCCTGGCCATCGGCGCCATGGCTCAGGGCAGGTGCACCGCAGAGCAGCAGGAGCCCTACTAGGCCTGAGCTGAGCGGCCAGCGGCAGCGACAGGGGAACGGTAAAGCCATGACGCGATTGCGGATGAAGGGACGACGGGGAGGGGGATTCAGCGAATGCTGGAAGATCGACGCGAAGGGTGCTGTCACGCCGAGGCGCGCCGCAGCACTCAGCGAATCGCCGCCCAGCGGCGCGCCAGTTGCTGGCCGCCGGTCCGGTCGCAGCTGCCGCCTTGTCCTTCCACGAAGGTGCAGACATTGGCGATGAAGGTCTCGACGTAAGTGGACTTGGCTGCCAGGCCATCGGCAACAAGGGCCACTGAATTGATGGGAACTCCGCTGCGCTGGGAAATGCGCCGGAGTGTCTTCGAGGGCGGAAGTCGATCGGGGAAGATGACGCGGACTCCCGAGCGCTTCAGAGCATCACTTACCTGATTGAGTCCCTGCGGCCGAATTAGGCCGGCGGTACTGAAGGATTCAATCACCGCTAACTCCCGTATGCCGTAGCGACGGGCGAAGCTTCGGAAGGCACGATGGCCGCTGGCCAGCACTCGGCCAGAGGGGGGCAGCGTCGCGATCTGTCGAGCGGTCCAGGCATCGAGATCGGTCAGTACCACAGCGGCCTGCTGGCTTCGGGAGCGGAGCCGGCTGTCTTGGTCGGTGAAGGGAGCCAGGCGTTCTGAGATCAGCCGCACCATCGCGGCTCCCTGGCGGGGATCATGCCAGACATGAGGGTCCCTCACACTGCCGGCACCCTCGAAGCTGGGACTGTTCGGCACTGCCAGCTCCGCCACCGCTACCTGGGGCCGACGCCCCTGCACCTTGCTGAGTGCGGGGGTAAGCCCATAGCCATTCACAAGCACCAGATCGGACTGGGCCAGAACTTGGCGATCGCTGGGCCGCAGCGCCGCCTGGTGAGGGTCCTGGCTGGCGGGCAAGAGGCAGACCACCGTGATTAGCCCGTCCGCCAGGGTGCGCGTGAGGTCGCAGAGTACGCCGTCTGCAGCGATGACGGTGGCCGCCTGGGCAGGGGGAGGCGGGAGCAGTAAGGCTGCGCCTAGAAGGAGGGTGGCTAGCCATGGCCTGGAGATCGGGGTTCGCCTGCCCTGAACGAGGAACAGCCTGAAACCGGAGCCCTGGCGAGATGACAGCTGTGACACAAGTCAAATAATATAATCGCGGAAATAATAACCATGCCCACTGTCGACCGACGTAGGCTTTTATCGGTTCAATTCCTATGGCAGCACTAGGCCGCCTTTCCCTCGGCCCGGAAGCCCATTCCCTGCGATTCTCCATCGCAGCGCAATCCCGACCCGCCTTACCGATGCTTCAGGTTCAGGGCGTCAGTTACTGCTATCCAGGCAAGGCTTCCCCCACGGTTCTGGCGGAGGTGAGTTTCAGCCTCGGGCCCGGCAGCCTCACGGCGCTGCTAGGGCCGAATGGCGCCGGCAAATCCACCCTGCTGAAACTACTGCTCGGTCAGCTCACCCCAAGCATGGGAAAGCTGCTCTGGAATGGCCAGGCCATGGCCCCTCGTCGGCCACGGCTGGCCCTTGTCCCACAGCGGAGCGCCATCCAGTGGCAGATGCCTATTACCGTCCGGGATCTCGTGGCTCTCGGTGCACTGGCTGCTCCCGCGGCGGAACCGCTGCTGGATGTCGCCGAGGCCCTGCAGTCCATGGGTTTGGCTTCCCTGGCGAAAGCGCGTCTTTCCCAGCTCTCCGGGGGCCAGCAGCAGCGGGCCCTGCTGGCTCGGGCCCTTCTCCAGAAGGCTGAATTGCTGCTCCTCGATGAACCCTTCACCTACCTGGATCCCCCGACCCGTCAGCAGCTGCTAGCGGTGCTACGTCAGCAGGCTGCCCAGGGTCGCATCGTGCTGGTGAGTAGCCATGACTGGGGTGATTCCCTGCAGGGGTACGACCGAGTGCTGCTGCTGGATACAACGCTTCTCGCGGATGACCGGCCCGATCGCGTCCTAGATCGGTTGCAGCGGCCATGAGTCCAGGCGCGATCACGATTGCTTGGTGGCTGTTACCACTGCTGATGGCCCTGCTGACCGGAGCCATGGGCGGCGTGGTCGGCCCACTTCTGGTGGTGAGACGCAGGGTGCTGCACAGCAACCTGATTGCCCATGCTGTGCTTCCGGGTGTGGCCTTGGCCCTGGCGGCGGGAATCGACCCCCTGCTGGGAGGGCTGGCTAGTGGATTAGGCGTCACCTGGCTTGCGGAGCGTTTCAGCAGCCGTCGCCTCCCTGATGACATGGGCCAGGAAGTAGTGGCCAATACGCTGATCGCTGCCAGCCTCGGGCTAGGGGTCCTGCTGATTCAGGCCCTCGATGGTGACGTGGACCTCAACAGCCTCCTGTTCGGCGATCTGCTGACTGTCGGCCCGGTAGAACTGTTGCGAGCCGGGATCGCCCTCGGCGTGCTGCTGGTCCTGATCTTTAGCCGCTATCAGCACCTGGTGTTTCTGGCCATGGATCCGGAAGGGGCCGCTGCTGCAGGGCTGCCGATACGACGGCTGCAGCAGCTGCTCAGCCTCGCCACCACACTGGTGATTGTGAGCGGTATGGCCGCGGTGGGTCTTATCCTTTCGATCGCTCTTTACGGTGCGCCGGCCCTGATCGGCATGCGTACATCGACAAGCCTGGCAGGTGCCATGACGCGGTCGGCCTTCATTGGTGTGATAGTTGCGGTAGTTGGTTTCGGGCTCGCCATGCTACTCAACTGGCCCCCTGGCCCCGTGATCGCCTGTCTGTGCGTACCGCTGCTGTTGGGATCCTCGGCGACCCTCCAACGGGGCGGGTCGTAACTATTTCCTAATGCAGAGTAAATATTAATTTGACGATGTTCAGCAGATTCAAGCAAAATCAATTGTGAGAACCATGGCTGAGATCTTTAGGCCCGGTGCCATTCACAGCATTTTAGAAATAACAACCGGATGCACTTGGTGATGCACCGTTCCAACGCTTGAATCGGCGGCAGCTAAGAAAATCGGTTCATCATCAAGCTGCCTGGGGCGGTGTCGGACCGCCTCCACCACCACCCACCTGGAAAGGCAGCACCAAGGTGGCCCAATGGTCGGGTCGTACGGGGCGGCTGCGGCGGGAGTGGCGCACACCGAAGGGCACTCGAATCACATTGGTGCCTTCGATGCGTTGAATTCCGTCTCCGTTTCCTGGGCCGATGGGGTTCATGGACAGTTGCGGGGGTGGGGGTGGAGGCAATCAGAAGCCCAACATGGTGGCCAATATGCGCCATTCGTTTGGCTCTGGGTAGAGCTTTGGACGATCAGGCGGCCACTTCCGCAACTGACATTTCGGCCACGCTGGGGCAGGTGCAAACCAGATTGCGGTCACCGAAGGCGTTGTCGATACGAGCCACAGCGGGCCACACTTTGCCATCGCGCTGCTGCTCACCCGCCGGAAAACCGGCTTGGCTGCGGCTGTAAGGACGGTCCCAGGTGTCGGCGGTGACGGCTGCGAGTGTGTGAGGGGCTCGCTTGAGGGGGTTGTTGAGCGGATCGGCCTGACCCGATTCCAAAGCTGCCGCTTCCTCTCGGATCCGAATCATGGCGTTGCAGAAGCGGTCCAACTCGACCAGAGATTCGCTCTCAGTGGGCTCAACCATTACGGTTCCAGCCACGGGCCAACTGACGGTCGGGGCATGGAACCCGTAATCCATCAAGCGCTTGGCCACGTCATCGACCTCCAGGCCGCAGCTGCGTTTCAGGGGCCGCAGGTCGAGGATGCATTCGTGGGCCACCCGCCCATGGGCACCCTTGTAGAGCACTGGGAAATGGGGATCTAGACGTTCGGCAATCAAGTTGGCCGAAAGCAAGGCCACCTGGCTGGCGGTGCGCAGACCCGCCCCCCCCATCATGCGGATGTACATCCAGCTGATGGGCAGGATGCTGGCACTGCCCCAGGGGGCCGCTGACACAGGACCAATGGCCTGGTCGCTGCCCGAGCCGGCTGCGCTGCTTCCGGAGAGGGGATGGCCCGGCAGGAAGGGCACTAGGTGGGCGGCCACGGCGATGGGACCCACTCCTGGTCCACCGCCCCCATGGGGAATGCAGAACGTCTTATGAAGATTGAGGTGGCAGACGTCAGCGCCGTAAAGGCCTGGCTTACACAGACCAACCTGGGCATTGAGGTTGGCGCCATCGAGGTAAACCTGACCTCCCTGTTCGTGCACCACGGCGCAGAGCTGGCGGATACCGGCCTCAAACACGCCGTGGGTGGAGGGGTAAGTCACCATCAACGCCGCCAGGTTGTCTGCGTGGGTCCTGGCTTTGGCCTCCAGATCGGCCGCGTCGATGTTGCCGTCTTCATCGCATTGGATCGGTACGACCCGCATGCCGGCCATGACGGCACTGGCCGGATTGGTGCCGTGGGCGCTGGTGGGGATCAGGCAGACACGGCGGTGGCCCTCACCGCGGCTCTGGTGCCAGGCCCGAATCACCATCAACCCGGCATATTCACCTTGGGATCCGGCATTCGGCTGCAGCGAGACCCCGGCAAAGCCGGTGATCACCGCCAACCAATGCTCCAGATCCGCCACCAAGCGGCTGTAGCCCTGGCTTTGGTCGGCCGGGGCGAACGGATGCATCTGGCCGAAGGCGGGCCAACTGACGGGAACCATTTCGGCCGCCGCGTTCAATTTCATCGTGCAGCTGCCCAGAGGAATCATCCCGTGCACCAGGGACAGATCCTTGCTGGCCAGCCTTTGGATGTATCGCAGCAGCTCGGTTTCGCTGCGATAGCGGTGGAAAGTGGGCTGGCTCAGCCAGGGGCGATCGCGGAGGGGCAGATCGGGCAGCAGCTCGGAGATGGGACTGGCGGCGGCGCTGGCGAGGCTCAGCTCCAGGGTGGTGATGGCCCGTTCCGCCTGGACAGGATCGTCAGCCAGGGCAGCGATCAGGCGTTGCAGTTCGCCGGTATCGGTGAGTTCATCAAGACTGATGGCCAGACTGTCGGGATCGCCGTCGCCCCGCAGACCCCGGCGCAGGTTGAAACCCGCACTGAGGGCCCGTTGGTGCAGGGCCTCGGCCCGGGGTGTGCGCAGGGCCACGGTGTCAAAGCCCGGTGCCACTTCGCTGGCGAGACCCAGTTCGGCAAGCGCAGCCACCAGGGCCCGGCGCCCCTCCACCACCGTCCTGGCGATGGAGCTCAGTCCATCTGGGCCATGGTGCACCGCGTAAAAACTGGCCATGACCGCCAGAAGCACCTGGGCCGTGCAGATGTTGCTGGTGGCCTTGTCGCGGCGGATGTGTTGCTCGCGGGTCTGAAGAGCCAGGCGCAGGGCCGGATTGCCCTCGGCGTCGCGGGATTGGCCCACCAAGCGTCCGGGGATGTGGCGCTTGTGGTCGTCGCTGGTGGCGAAGAAGGCGGCGTGGGGCCCCCCGAAGCCCATCGGCACCCCGAACCGTTGCAAGCTGCCGATGGCAATGTCGGCCCCCAGGGCCCCCACCGGCGCCAGTAGCACCTGGGCCAGGGGATCGATTGCCACCGTGGTGATGATGCCCGCGCTTCGGGCGGCGGCCAACAGGGGGCTGGGGTCCCACAGACCGCCCGCAGTGCCGGGCAGTTGGAGCAGCAACCCGAAGGCATCCTCCGGTAGATCGGAACCCTCTAGGCCTTCGGCAAAGCGCAGGGCCAGATCCGCCGCCGGAACCAGCTCGAGTTCGATGGCGAGGGGTTCGGCTCGGGTACGCAACACCGCCAGGGTCTGGGGCAGGACCTCCTGGTCGACCAGAAAGCGACGGGCTCCGCTGCGGCGACTCACCGCCAACGCCATGGCCATCGCTTCCGCTGCCGCCGTGGCCTCATCCAGCAGGGAGGCGTTGGCAATCGGCAGGCCGGTGAGTTCGCTCACCAGGGTTTGGAAGTTCAGCAGGGCTTCCAGCCGTCCCTGGGCGATTTCGGCCTGATAGGGGGTGTAAGCGGTGTACCAGCAGGGATTTTCGAGGATGTGGCGCTGGATCAGGGCCGGGGTGGCCGTGCCGTGGTATCCCAATCCGATCAGGCTGCGGCAGGGACGGTTGGCCGCGGCGATCTGGGCCAGTTCGGCCAGAGCCTTGGCTTCATCGCAGGCGTCCGGCAATCCCTCGCGGGAGGCGACCTCTGGCAGGAGGATGTCGGCCGGGACGATCTGGGAAGCGAGGTCTTCAAGCGAATCGAGCCCCAGCTCATCAAGCATCTGCCGTTGCTCATCGAGACCCGGCCCTAGGTGCCGGATGAGGAACGGTGCGCTCACAGGGATTCGATCAAGAGGCTGGAATCCTAAGGAAATGCAAAGGCTGTTGACCTTGCTGGGGTCGCCGCCCCAGCCGCCTGCTTCCCGGAGGGTCCTCAGTGACCGTCGACCTTGCCTTGGTAAGTCGTGGCATCCATCAGAGAATCGATTTGCTCAAGGTCGCTGGGCACCACCACCAGCAACCAGCCTTCGCCGTAGGGGTCGTTCTGCAACTCCTCTGGATTGGCCAGCACGGCCTCGTTACGCGCCTGGACGGTCCCCGTGATCGGAGCCACCAATTCTTCGACGGCTTTGACCGATTCGACGGTGCCGAAACTCTGACCCTGGGTCACCATCGCTCCCACGTCAGGCAGCTCAACAAAGACAATGTCCCCGAGTTGATCGACAGCGAAGGCACTGATGCCCACCCGGGCCACATCCCCTTCGGTTCGAGCGTATTCATGGCTGTCGGCGTAGCGGCAGTCGGTGGGAAAGGAGAGCGCCATTGCCGGGGGCGAAAGCGAGTGCCGGGTCACTCTGGCAGGGGTGCCGCCCGTTGGGGCCCCAGCGCGCTTACGCGTACAGGCGCGAAATCAGCGCTCCGGATCAGTGGCTGGAGATCAATGGGAGAGATTCGGCTGGGCAGATGCACCCTCTCCTTGGCTCCCACCCGGGATCCAAGCGTCCAAGGCGGCCAGTGCTGGCAACGCGCGCTCGAGGGCCAGGGCGGCGTGGGCATGGTGGCTGCCCCCCTGGGTGAACAACACGTAGGGCTCCCTCAAGGGTGCATCGGCTGAAAATTCGCTGGTGCTGCCGTCGATGAAGGTCCCCCCCGCCATCACCAGGTCACTGGCATAGCCCGGCATCGGCGCGGGCACGGGATCGAGGTACGAGCCCACCGGTGAGGCCGATTGAAAGGCGCGACACACCGCTTTGAGGGCTTCGGCGTGACCCAGCCGCACCGCCTGGATCACATCACTCCTTTCGACGCCGGGGCTGGGATTGACCGCGTAGCCGAGGTTGCTGAAGACGGTGGCGACCAGTTCGGCGCCGATCAGGGCTTCGGCCACCATCTGGGGGGCCAGGAACAGACCCTGAAACAACAGGCGGTTGAGGTCGAAGCTGCTGCCTCCCTCACTGCCGATGCCGGGGGCCGTGAGGCGGCAACAGGCCCGCTCCACCAGCTCGCGCTGGCCGGCCACGTAGCCGCCGGTGGGGGCGATGGTGCCCCCCAGGTTCTTGATCAGGGAGCCGGCCATCAGATCGGCGCCCACGGCGGTGGGCTCCAGGTCTTGGACCAATTCTCCGTAGCAGTTGTCCACGAAGCAGACGCAGTCGGGCTGGAGGGCCTTCACCCTTGCGCAGAGTCGACCGATGGCCTGCACCGCGAGGGAGGGGCGCCAGCTATAGCCACAACTCCGTTGAATCAAGACCATGCGGGTGGGGATCGCCAGGGCTGAATCCAGCTGCGCTTCATCCACCAGGCCCGCGGGGGTGAGCGGCAGTTCGTCGTACACGACGCCGAATTCCGCCAACGAGCCCATGCCTTGGCCGCGCAGGCCGATGACCTCCTCAAGAGTGTCGTAGGGACGGCCGGTGAGGGCCAGGAGTCGATCGCCTGGGCGAAGCACCCCGAAGAGGGCGGCGGTGATCGCGTGGGTGCCGCTCACGAATTGCAGGCGCACGGCGGCGGCTTCCGCGTGCAGCACCCGGGCAAAGACCCGATCCAGGGTGTCGCGGCCCTGGTCGCCATGGCCATAGCCACTCACCGAGGCGAAGTGTTGGGTCCCGACCCTCTCGGCGGCGAGAGCATCGAGCACCGAGGCCAGCCGCGGCCGCACCGCAGCGGTGTGGGCCCTGATCAGGGGGGCGATCTGCTCCAGGGCGGAGGCCACTTGATCACGGGCCCAGCTGGGGGACACGGGCGAGGAGCGGAGGCGACCATCTTGCTTGCCGATGACGGGTGTCAGGCTTGGGCCATGGCCTCTGACACCTCAAGAAGTCGGCTTTGCTGCATCACTCATCCAGAGCGAATGGGCCCACATCACTTGACTTCGGGATTGTGTGGATCACCCAGGTCGGTAGCCAAGTAGTTGATCCGAGACTTTTCCCTGACTAAATGCCCAGTTCCTGGCTGGTGGTTGTCCAGACCTTCTTTAGCCCGCAGTTAATTCACGGCGGATCGCACTGGCCAGATCATCCCCTGCTGGCGGGTGGTTGGTGCTGATTCTGGCTCCCGTGGCGGCTCGGCTGCGCAGAAGTTCGAGGAACCGCTCCGGCACCAAGTCCCCTTCCTCAGCAACTCCAAGCTGGACCAGGGTGCGCCGCAGATCAGTCAATTCCGCCTCCAGTTCAGTGGCGCCGTACTCCTGTTGGCCGGCCATGACGGCGGCAAAGCGATCCCGACGGGCGCGTCGTCGCACCGGATAGGCCGCCAGCAGTTCGTCACGGCACTGGCGCCATGGGCGTCCCGCGGTCATCAAGTCGGCCAACGCCGCTGAAAGCGTGGCGGCCTCCTCCTCCTGGATCGACAGGTTGAAGGCGGGGGGAGCTGGACGCAGGCCGACGAACACCTCCAACAGGTCGCCCGCCCCGAGGATCCGTCCATCGGGGTCACGCACTGCCTCGGCACCCGTCTCCAGGGCATCGATCAAGTCGGGATGGCCCGCCAGCAGGGCATGGAGCTGGGTGGACTCAAGATTGCCCGAAGGCGCTTGCGCAGCCAGCCAGCGGTTGATGCCCCCCAGGGCCAGAAATACCTCGGGCCCCGGGGAGGCCAGTTTGCCGTTGCGCAGCATCGAGAGCTGGGAGTTGTGAACGCGCCCCAGGTCGAAGTGTTCGGCGAGGGAGGGCAGCACCCTGTGGGACCAGCCGTTGCGGGCGTGCCACATTCTGATCAGATGCGAAAAAGCGATACGACCCGATGCGATGTCGTCTTGGTATCCCACTTGATATGAATCCGTACTGCTACCATCTTAGCGTCAGTTTTGATTCTGTCTCAATGGACGCCAGCCCCCCTCGATCCGCCCCCAGGCCCCAGGCGCGCCATACCCGTAAGGCAGCCACCATCACTCTGAACCCTGCCCGCTCTCGGGCTCTGCGCAGCGGGTCTGGCCAGGCATCTGGTGCCCGTTGGGGGGTCATCGCGTACATGGTGGCGGTCCATGGCCTGGCCCTTGTGGCTCTGCTACCCAGGTTCTGGAGCTGGCAGGCCCTGGTCATCTTGCTGGTTCTCTATTGGGTGACGGCTTGTTTGGGGGTCACCCTGGGGTATCACCGCCTGCTAAGCCATCGCTCCTTCCGCGTGCCCCATTGGTTGGAGCGCGTCTTCGCGACATGCGGGGCCCTGAGCTGCCAGCACGGCCCGATTGATTGGGTGGGTTTGCATCGCCATCACCACAAGTTCTCTGATACGGCCGTCGATCACCACGACAGCAACCTGGGATTCTGGTGGTCCCACATGGGCTGGATGCTGGTTGGCGTTCCTGCCCTGGCGGCCGTTCCGCAACTGACGGGCGATCTCGCGGTCGATCCTTATTACCGCTGGTTGAATCGCTGGTTTCTTTCCCTGCAATTGATTCTCGGCGTTGTCCTCTATTGGCTAGGCAGCGTCAGCGGCGTGGGCGGTTGGTCCCTCGTGCTGTGGGGCATCCCCCTGCGTCTGGTAATTGTCTATCAGTTCACCTGGCTGGTCAATTCGGCCACCCATCGCTGGGGCCAGGTCAGCCACGACAGTGGTGATCATTCCCGAAACAACCCCTGGGTGGCGGCTGTCACGTTCGGTGAAGGGTGGCATAACAACCATCACGCCTTCCCCCATTCCGCCCGCCATGGTGTCGACAGGGGACAGATCGATCTCACCTGGGAACACATCCGGGTCTTGCGCGCCTTGGGTCTGGCCAGTCACGTGCGCCTGCCCAGGGCCGTCGCTCGCGGCACCAGCCGAAGGGGTCGCGCCGTGGCCTAGTGTTGGCGATCGCCCAGTTCAGGTTTTCGGTTTCGTCGTCATGGCCAAGCGCGTTCAGGTTGTTCTCAGTGAAGACGTACTGAGCCTTGGCAAGAACGGGGATCTCGTTGATGTCGCCCCCGGTTACGCCCGTAATTTCCTTGTGCCCACAGGCAAGGCGGTTCCTGTGACCGCCGCCGTTCTGCGTCAGGTGGAACATCGCCGCGCCAAGGAGGCCGAACGCCAAGCCGCCCTCAAGGCTGAGGCAGAAGCCTTGCGCACCGCACTCACCACCATTGGCCGTTTCGTGGTCAAGAAACAGACCGGTGGCGATGACGTGCTGTTCGGTACCGTCACCAACGGTGACGTGGCTGATGCTATCGAGGCCGCCACTCAGAAAGCTGTCGAGCGCCGCGACATCACCGTTCCCGACATCCACCGCACCGGCTCCTACAAGGTTCAGGTCAAACTTCACCCTGAAGTCACTGCCGAACTCAACCTCGAAGTCGTCAGCTTCTGAGCTAGCGGCCCAGTTCCTAAGCGAATCCAGCCTTCGTCCTTCGGGCTTGCAGGCCATCGGCAAGCTTCAGCCAATCATGACGCCCATCAGGTGATGCCAGAACAAGGCCCTGGACGAAGCCACTTCGTTCAGGGCCTGATTTGATTGTTGAATCCTCGAACTGGCGATCGACCAAACGCCACCTGTAGCGTCCGCGCGTTGCCGCGAGGATCGCTTCCGACGCTCACTTCCTTTCTCCTCGTCGTTCGCGAGATTGCCATGGTCACCCTGCCCCTGAGCGACTCTGGCGGCCCCGAGGTTCCAGACTCACGACGCAAACGGGGCGGCGAGCGGGGTGAAGGTGGTGGGTTTGAGGCCACTCCTGATGGCCTTCCCCCCCAGAATCTTGAGGCCGAGGAGGCGGTACTGGGGGGGATCCTGCTCGACCCCGACGCCATTGGCCGGGTGGCGGACGTTCTCCAGCCCGAGGCCTTTTACCTGGGAGCCCATCGTGAGATCTACCGCACCGCCTTGATGCTTCATAGCCAGGGCAAACCCACGGATCTCACCGCCATGGCGGCCTGGCTGGCCGACACCGGACACCTGGAGAAGGTGGGGGGCAGCGCCCGCCTGGTGGAACTGGTGGAACGCACACTCAGCACTGCCTCCATTGACCAGGTGGCGCGCCTGGTGATGGACAAGTACCTCAGGCGCCAGCTGATTCGCTCCGGTAACGAGGTCATCCGACTCGGCTTCGATCAGAGCAAACCCATGGAGCAGGTGCTCGATGAGGCGGAGCAGAAGATCTTCGCCATCAGTCAGGAAAAACCAAGTGTGGGCCTCACTCCCACCGCTGAGATCCTCACAAGCACCTTCAATGAGATCGAGAGCCGCTCCCTGGGGACGGCCGTCGCCGGCATCCCGGTCAACTTCTACGACCTCGATGCCATCACCCAGGGCCTGCAACGTAGCGATCTGATCATCGTGGCCGGTCGGCCCGCCATGGGAAAGACCTCGATCGTGCTCAACATCGCCAAAAACGTCGCCCAGTTGCACCAGCTTCCGGTGGCTGTCTTCAGTCTGGAGATGAGCAAGGAACAGCTCACCTACCGCCTGCTGTCGATGGAGGTGGGCATCGAAAGCGGGCGACTTCGCACCGGACGTCTGCAACCTGAGGAGTGGCCCCTGCTGGGCAACGCCATCAGCAGCCTCTCTCAGCTGCCTTTGTTTCTCGATGACAAACCCAACGCCGGTGTGCTGGAAATGCGCTCCCTGTGTCGGCGCCTGATGGCAGAAACCGGGAAGGAGTTGGGACTGGTGATGATCGATTACCTGCAGTTGATGGAGGGGTCCACCCCGGACAACCGGGTGCAGGAGTTGTCACGGATCACCCGCGGTCTCAAGGGCATGGCCCGCGAGCTCAATGTTCCCGTCATGGCTCTCTCCCAGCTCAGCCGTGGCGTTGAGGCCCGAACCAACAAACGGCCGATGCTCAGCGATCTGCGCGAATCGGGCTCGATCGAACAGGACGCCGACCTGGTGTTAATGATCTATCGCGATGAGTATTACAACCCCGACACCGCTGATCGCGGCATCACCGAAGTGATCGTGACCAAGCACCGCAATGGCCCAGTGGGCACGGTCAAATTGCTGTTTGAACCCCAGTTCACCCGCTTTCGCAATCTGGCGGCATGAAGTGGGTCGCAAGGGGGGGTCGGGGCGTCTGCTATATTCATTGCTTGTGCCGATGTTCTGTGCCCGTCCGCTAGCCGGGCCTCCAGACGCGACACAAGGTCCGTCCGTGGTGACGGTCCTCCAGGCCAGTACAGATGAGTGTTTCGGCACCACCTGTCGGGAAACTGCCCTCTGATGCCCTGATTTAACGCCAGGTCCGTCTTTCGCAAGTCCCAGCCCGCTGATTTCGCTCGCTAGCCCCAAGTCCCGGATTTCGATCCAGGACCGTTCCGCGGTAAACGAATTCAGACCCCCTGCCATCCCTGGGCAATTTTTTGTTGACCTTGGGCTCGCCCGATAGCGGGCTTGTTATGGCTTTCCAGCTGGCTTAGTTCCCTGCTCCCATGTCCATCGGCATTCTCGGGAAGAAACTGGGTATGTCCCAGTTCTTCGACGACGAAGGCAGATCCATCCCGGTCACTGTGATCGAGGCGGGACCCTGCCGCATCACCCAAATTAAGAACGACGCCACCGACGGCTACACCGCCGTGCAGGTTGGTTTTGGCGACATCCGCGACAAGTTGGTCAACAAGCCAGCCAAGGGTCACTTGGCTCGCTCGGGCAACGACCCCTTGCGCCACTTACGGGAGTACCGAGTGGCCAGCGTTGACGGGTTGGAATTGGGTGGTGCGATCACCGTGTCCGCGTTTGAGCCCGGCCAGAAGATTGATGTCAGTGGTGACACCATTGGTCGCGGCTTTTCCGGTTATCAGAAGCGTCACGGCTTCAGCCGTGGTCCCATGAGCCACGGTTCTAAGAACCACCGTGAGCCGGGTTCCACCGGCGCCGGCACCACCCCGGGTCGCGTCTATCCCGGCAAACGCATGGCCGGTCGCTATGGCGGCAAGCAGATCACCACTCGCGGACTCACCATCCTCAAGGTGGACGCGGAGCACAATCTGCTTGTCGTCAAGGGCTCCGTCCCTGGAAAGCCGGGCGCCCTGCTCAACATCCGCCCGGCCAAGCGGGTGGGCTTCAACGTGGCGTCCTGAGGAGAACCACCATGGCTAACTGTGTAATACGTGATTGGCAGGGGAAGGAAAGCGGTCAAGCCTCCCTGGACCTCAAGGTCGCCAAAGAGACATCCGCTGCCGACCTCCTGCACCGCGCTGTTGTGCGCCAACTCGCCAATGCCCGCCAAGGCACCGCGAGCACCCTCACCCGCGCCGAAGTGGCTGGTGGTGGCCGTAAGCCCTACAAGCAGAAAGGCACCGGCCGGGCCCGCCAAGGCTCCATCCGCACCCCTCTGCGTCCAGGTGGTGGCATCGTGTTCGGGCCGAAGCCCCGCTCCTATGCCCTGGCGATGAATCGCAAGGAGCGTCGTCTGGCCTTGCGGACCGCTCTGATGAGCCGCATAGATGACATCACTGTCGTCAAGGGTTTTGGACAGGGGCTTCAAGCCCCCAAGACCCGCGAAATCACCGCGGCCCTGGGTCGCTTCGGCATCGCTGCCGACGCCAAGGTCCTCTTGGTGATCGATGGGGCCTCCGAGGAAGTCCGCCTTTCGGTGCGCAACCTTGAGAAGGTGAAGTTGATCGCCGCCGACCAACTCAATGTCTTCGACCTGCTCAACGCCTCCAAGTTGGTGTTGAACGAGGAAGCACTCGCCAAGATCCAGGAGGTTTACGGAGATGGCTGAACGTTTCACCGGTCGGTTGGCGGACGTGATCCGTCGCCCGCTGATCACCGAGAAGGCCACCCGGGCCCTCGATCTCAACCAATACACCTTTGAGGTGGATCATCGGGCGGCTAAGCCCGACATCAAGGCCGCCATCGAGAGCCTCTTTGACGTCAAGGTCATCGGGGTCAGCACCATGAATCCTCCCCGCCGATCCCGGCGTGTGGGTCGCTTCGCAGGCAAACGCGCCCAAGTCAAGAAGGCTGTGGTGCGTCTGGCTGAAGGCAACGCCATCCAGTTGTTCCCTGAGTCCTGAGGGTCTGAAACGTCATGGCAATCCGTAACTACAGACCCACCAGCCCAGGCACCCGCACCCTGGTGGTCACCGACTTCAGCGAGATCACGGGCCGCGGTCGCGAGCGTGGCCTTGTGGTCTCCAAGCATCGCCGCAAGGGTCGCAATAACCGCGGCGTCATCACCTGTCGCCACCGTGGTGGTGGGCACAAGCGGCTCTACCGACTGGTTGATTTCCGGCGGGACAAGCACGGCATTCAGGCCCGAGTCGCCGCCATTCATTACGACCCCCATCGCAACGCCCGTTTGGCGCTGCTTTATTACAGCGATGGCGAAAAGCGTTACATTTTGGCGCCCGCCCGCATCGCTGTCGGTCAGACCGTCATCTCGGGTCCCGATAGTCCGATCGAGGTGGGCAACGCCCTGCCACTTTCGGCCATCCCCCTGGGCTCCAGCGTTCACAACGTCGAGCTCTACGCCGGTCGCGGCGGTCAGATGGTTCGCACTGCCGGGGCCAGTGCCCAGGTAGTTGCCAAAGAGGGGGACTACGTCGCCCTCAAGCTGCCCTCGACGGAAGTCCGGCTGATCCGTCGCGAGTGCTACGCCACCCTCGGTGAGGTCGGCAACGCTGAACAACGCAATACCAGCCTTGGCAAGGCTGGCCGTAAGCGTTGGCTCGGCCGACGCCCTGAAGTGCGAGGCAGCGTCATGAACCCTTGCGATCACCCCCATGGTGGTGGCGAAGGGCGCGCTCCCATCGGACGCTCTGGTCCTGTGACCCCATGGGGCAAACCGGCCCTTGGTCTCAAGACGCGCAAGCGGAACAAACCCAGTAACCGCTTCGTGCTCCGCAAACGACGCCGCACCTCCAAGCGGAGTCGTGGTGGACGGGACGCTTGATGAATTATTCCGCTTCGTTGTACGCCTGATCCACCATGGGACGCTCACTCAAGAAAGGACCATTTGTCGCCGATAGCCTGCTTCGCAAGGTCGAGAAGCAGAATTCCGACGACGACAAATCTGTGATCAAAACCTGGTCGCGGGCCTCGACCATCCTGCCGATGATGATCGGCCACACCATTGCCGTACACAACGGCAAGGCCCACGTGCCGGTCTATGTCACCGAGCAAATGGTCGGTCACAAACTGGGCGAATTCGCCCCGACCCGCACTTTCCGCGGTCACACCAAGGACAAGAAGGGAGGACGCTGATCCAATGGCCAACACCACCACTGCCCAAGCCCACGGCCGCTACATCCGCGGTTCCGTCTCCAAGGTCCGTCGCGTGCTCGACCAGATTCGTGGTCGTAGCTATCGCGACGCCCTGATCATGTTGGAGTTCATGCCTTATCGCTCCACAGGACCCATCACCAAGGTTCTGCGGTCTGCGGTAGCCAATGCTGAGCACAATCTCGGACTGGACCCCTCCACCTTGATCATCAGCCAGGCCATTGCCGACATGGGGCCTTCCCTGAAGCGCTTCCGTCCACGCGCCCAGGGCCGCGCTTACGCCATCAAGAAACAGACCTGCCACATCAGCATTGCTGTGGCGTCTCCTTCCGCCTGACCCCCGAGGACACCGCCCGATGGGACACAAAATCCATCCAACCGGCCTGCGCCTGGGGATCACCCAGGAACACCGCTCACGCTGGTACGCCCCAAGTCGCACTTATCCGACCCTGCTTCAGGAGGATGACCGGATTCGCAAGTTCATCCACAAAAAATATGCCGCTGCTGGCATCAGCGACGTGCTGATTGCTCGCAAGGCCGACCAGCTTGAGGTTGAACTCAAGACTGCACGGCCAGGTGTCCTTGTCGGACGCCAAGGCAGTGGCATCGAAGAACTGCGGACGGGCATTCAGGCCACCCTCAAAGATGCGTCCCGCCAAGTGCGGATCAACGTCGTTGAGGTGGAACGGGTCGATGCCGATGCTTATCTGTTGGCCGAATACATCGCCCAGCAGTTGGAAAAGCGGGTTGCCTTCCGCCGAGTCATGCGCATGGCTGTGCAGCGTGCCCAACGGGCCGGCGTACTTGGGCTCAAGATCCAGGTGGGCGGTCGTCTGAATGGCGCCGAAATCGCCCGGACCGAATGGACTCGCGAGGGTCGAGTTCCGTTGCACACCCTTCGGGCCGATATCGATTACGCCACCAAGGTGGCCACGACCACCTACGGCGTTCTTGGCATCAAGGTGTGGGTGTTCAAAGGTGAGGTGCTTCCCGGTCAGCAAGAACAGCTGCCCGTCGGTGGAGCCCCCAAGCGCCGTGCTAATCGCCGGCCCCAACAATTTGAAGATCGCTCCAACGAGGAGTGAGGGAGGCTGAACCATGCTGAGTCCACGTCGCGTCAAATTCCGCAAGCAACAGCGAGGCCGCATGCGCGGCATCGCTACCCGCGGAAACACCATCGCCTTTGGCGAATTTGCTCTTCAGGCCCAGGAATGTGGCTGGATCACCTCTCGCCAAATTGAAGCCAGCCGGCGGGCCATGACCCGTTATGTCAAGCGGGGCGGCAAGATCTGGATCCGGATCTTCCCCGACAAACCCGTAACCATGAGGGCTGCTGAAACCCGCATGGGTTCCGGTAAGGGCAACCCTGAATTCTGGGTGGCTGTTATCAAACCCGGTCGAATCCTCTTTGAGATGGGCGGGCCTGAAATCACCGAGGCCATCGCCAAAGAGGCGATGCGCCTAGCCCAGTACAAGTTGCCCATCAAGACCAAATTCCTCGCCCTAGCCGACCAACCGGTCGATTTGGAAGCTGAGGAAAGCGATGAAGAGGTTGTGCTTGCCGCTGCCGATCTGTCCGCTACCCCTGCCCTCGCCCTGGAATCCTGACCATGGCCCGCCCCACGATCGCCGAGGTGCGCAACCTCACCGACATCCAGATCACCGAAGCCATTGACGCCGCCCGTCGTCAACTCTTTGATCTCCGCTTCCAGCGGGCTACCCGCCGCCTGGAACATCCGCACCGCTTCAAAGAGTCCCGCATCAAGCTGGCTCACCTGCTGACGGTGCAGCAGGAGCGTCAGCGCTCCACCGCCTCCTGAACCCCTCCATTCCCATGGCACTCAAGGAAAGGATCGGCACCGTCGTCAGCGACAAGATGGACAAAACGGTGGTGGTGGCGGTGGAAAACCGCTTCCCCCATCCCATCTATCAGAAGACGGTCAGCCGGACCACTCGCTACAAGGCCCACGACGAAGCGAATAACTGCCGCGTCGGCGATCGGGTCCGCATCACTGAAACCAGGCCCCTCAGTCGCACCAAGCGCTGGATGGTGGCCGAGGTGATCTCCACCACCGCATCTTGAGGAGGACCTCCCGATGATTCAGCAGGAAACCTACCTCAATGTCGCTGATAACAGCGGCGCCAAACGTATTCAGTGCATCCGCGTGCTCGGTACCAACCGTCGTTACGCACACGTTGGTGATGTCATCGTCGCTGCGGTTAAAGATGCCATGCCCAACATGGGCGTGAAGAAATCTGATGTGGTCAAGGCCGTCGTGGTTCGTACCAAAGCCACCCTGCGTCGCGACACCGGTAATTCGATTCGTTTTGATGACAACGCGGCCGTCATCCTGGCGAATGACAACAATCCCAAAGGTACCCGTGTTTTCGGACCTGTGGCACGTGAGTTACGCGAACGTAATTTCACAAAGATTGTTTCACTTGCTCCGGAGGTGATCTGAAATGGCAGCCACTACTCCCAGGGCAAAACCTAGCGTACGCATCAAGATGCGTATCAAAAAGGGTGACACAGTCCAGGTGATCGCCGGCAAGGATAAGGGAAAGACGGGTGAAGTCTTGCGCACCTTGCCCTACGAAAACCGCGTGATCGTGCAGGGTGTCAACCTGCGTACCCGTCACGTTAAGCCAACCCAGGAAGGCGAGTCTGGACGCATCCTCACCGAGGAAGCCTCGTTGCATGCCTCCAATGTCATGCTCTATTCCACGACCAAGAACGTGGCCAGCCGCGTTGAAATCGTTGTGGAAAAGGACGGCACCAAAAAACGTCGTCTCAAGAAGACAGGTGAACTTTTGGATTGAACCGGCTTTTAATCTCCGGTTTCGTCTTTAACAAAATTCTCCCCTTTCCCTTCGCCTTGTCCGCCTTCTGACCACGACCAGAAGCGCAACCCCTTCCCCCCTATGTCACTGAAACAGCGCTACCGGGAGACGATCCAGCCAAAGTTGCTCAAGGATCTCGATCTCTCCAATGTTCACGAGGTCCCCAAGGTGCTCAAGGTCACCGTCAACAGGGGTCTTGGTGAGGCCGCCCAAAATGCGAAGTCCCTTGAAGCCTCCATTGCCGAGCTGGCCACCATCACTGGTCAGAAGGTAGTGGTGACCCGAGCCAAAAAGGCGATCGCGGGTTTCAAGATTCGCCAAGGCATGCCCATCGGTGTCACCGTCACCCTCCGGGGTGAACGGATGTATGCCTTCCTGGAGCGTTTGATTCATCTGGCTTTGCCCCGAATCCGTGACTTTCGGGGGGTGAGTCCCAAGAGTTTTGATGGCCGTGGGAATTACACCCTGGGCATCCGCGAACAGATCATCTTCCCAGAGATTTCCTTTGACCAGATCGACGCCATCAGGGGCATGGACGTGACGATCGTGACCAGCGCCCGTAACGACGATGAGGGCCGGGCCCTCCTCCGCGAAATGGGGATGCCGTTCCGCAGCAACTGAGCCCTCTTCCGGACACGACCATGGCAAACCACGACCCGATTTCTGACATGCTCACCCGCATCCGCAATGCGAGTGAGAAACGCCACGAGAACACCCGCGTTCCTTCTTCCAGGCTCTGCCGCAGCATCGCCCAGGTGCTTCAGCAGGAAGGCTTTATTGCCAACATTTCCGAAGAAGGAGAGGGTGTGCGCAAAGAACTAGTGCTTGAGCTCAAGTACAGCGGTAAACATCGCCAGCCCACCATCCGCCGCATGCAGCGGGTGAGCAAGCCTGGTCT
>JBEIVL010000038.1:0-16410 GCA_040373885.1 Aphanothece sp. | reverse complement strand
TCCCCCTCCTGGTACGTCGAAGCCCTGAACTACATCAAGGCCAACCACGGCATCGCCGGCGACCCCGGCGTTATCGCTAACAACTACATCGACTACGCCATCAACGCTCTCGTCTGAGCTTCACCAAACTTGGCTCTCTCGGGGCTCCATTTGGAGCCCCTTTTTTGTGCCCGTCGAACGTGTAAAGAACATGCTGATGGGCTGATTTGCGCCAGCATTGCCCCATAGCATGGCCAAGGTGCACGGAAATCTGCGTGCAGCCCCCTCCCTTCGGCTTAACTCTTCCATGACATTGGCCAACGCGCCCTATCTGGGTATCCAACGGTTTGCCAACAGCCGCAACCGCGAAAACTGGTCCAACGCCTCCGACCAAGACAAGAGCACCATCATCCGAGCGGTCTACCAGCAGGTGCTCGGCAATCAATACGTGATGCAGAGCGAAAGGCTGGAAGGGGCCGAATCTCTGTTTCGTACCGGTTATCTCAGCGTGCGTGAGTTGGTGCGGATGGTCGCCAAAAGCAGTCTCTACCGCACTCGCTTCTTCGAAAACAGCAATCCATATCATTTCATCGAACTGAATCACAAGCATCTGCTGGGCCGGGCGCCCATGAACAAAGCAGAGATGCTGCATCATTTCACGATTCTTCAAGATCAGGGTTACGACGCTGAAATCGATTCCTATATCGATAGCACCGAATATCAAGATCGCTTTGGCGAAGAGGTTGTGCCCTACATCCACGGCTGGGACTATTCAGCCGGTCAGCAGGGACGGCAATTCTCCTGGATGATGCAGCTCGCCCGTGGCGCTGGCGCCTCAGGCAAGGCCGACCGGGCCGGCACCAACTTCCGTCTGGGCAGTGCCCTGCATCAAGACCGTGCCCTGCCGGTGGTGAGCCCCAATGCGGGAAGCTCCTCAGGAGTTCAGCCCTCCAACATCGCCCACTCCTCGATCACCCAGATGGCCAAGGGCATCGGCCAAAAGGCGCGTGTCTATCGGATTGAAGTGACAGGATTGAGCGATTATCGGCTGCATAAACGCAGCAATACGGTGCGCTTTGTGCCCTTCAACAAACTGCTGGAAACCCAGCAAATGATCCATCGCCAAGGTGGTCGTGTTGCTAGTGTCAGCCCTGTGAATTGATCTCGATCCCACGGATCGTCACGTTCTGCCAGCCCGACAAATTGTCGGGCTTTTTTGTGACTATCCAATGACCAGCCTTTGCGGATGACCCTTTGTAAAGCAAACGTGCAGAGCCATGCCGAAAAGGCAAAATACATCTGCGTTCATGGCAATCATGGCGCCGGGAACGCATCAACCACGTCGATGGACATGGTTGATTGACCATTGACGTGGTCAACATTGTGGTTCCCATCGAACCCAGCGTCTCCCCTTCCCCCTTACCCACCCACTCCCGACGGTCCGTCGAGAACAGGAGCCTTAACCAATGTTCGACGCCTTCACCAAGGTTGTTGCCCAGGCTGATGCCCGCGGCGAATTCCTCAATGCCGGTCAAATCGACGCCCTCTCGGGTGTGGTCGCCGACAGCTTCAAGCGTCTGGATGCCGTGAACCGCATCACCTCCAACGCTTCCAAAATCGTCACCAACGCTGCTCGCGATCTCTTCGATCAACAGCCCGCTCTGATCGCCCCCGGCGGCAACGCTTACACCCACCGTCGCATGGCTGCCTGCCTGCGCGACATGGAAATCGTCCTCCGCTACATCACCTACGCGACCTACACCGGCGACGCTTCCGTCCTCGAAGATCGTTGCCTCAACGGCCTCCGCGAAACCTATCTCGCCCTCGGCGTTCCCGGCGCTTCCGTCGCTGAAGGCATCCGCAAGATGAAGGACGCTGCCCTCGCCATCGCCAACGATCGCAACGGCATCACCCAAGGCGATTGCTCCGCACTGATGTCCGAAATCGGCACCTACTTCGATCGCGCAGCCGCTGCTGTCGCCTGATCTCCTCCATCTTCGGTTCACCTTCTCCTCCCTTCCCTTCCCATGAAGACCCCCCTCACCGAAGCTGTCGCAGCCGCCGATTCACAAGGCCGTTTCCTCAGCAACACCGAGCTCAACGCCGCCTTCGGTCGTTTCGAGCGCGCTAAAAACGCCCTCGAAGCTGCCCGCGCACTCACCGCCAACGCTGACTCCCTCGTCAACGGCGCTGCCCAAGCCGTCTACAACAAATACCCCTACACCACCACCCAGCCCGGCAGCAACTTCGCTTCCGACGCTCGTGGCAAGGGCAAGTGTGCCCGTGACATCGGTTACTACCTCCGTCACATCACCTATTCCCTCGTCGCTGGTGGCACCGGACCCCTCGATGACTACCTCATCGCCGGTCTTGACGAAATCAACCGCGCTTTCGAACTCTCCCCCTCCTGGTACGTCGAAGCCCTGAACTACATCAAGGCCAACCACGGCATCGCCGGCGACCCCGGCGTTATCGCTAACAACTACATCGACTACGCCATCAACGCTCTCGTCTGAGCTTCATCAAACTTGGCTCTCTCGGGCTCCTATTGGAGCCCCTTTTTTGTGCCCGTGGCCTGCCAAAGCATTGTCACGACTGCCCACCAAGGGCCCTGCCAGGGCTGCCCGCGATGCCAACATCAAAGACACAGCCCAATCAAGCTGCCAGGGCTGGAACCATGGAGCCCGAATCGCTGCCACCCGGAAATGCGGAGCCGATCAGCGAAGCTGAGGCCCTGCGTCGATTGCGCCAGAGCGAAGACCAATCCCTGCAGTACTACGGAGCCTGGTGGTTGGGACGGATGCGCAGCCGCCATCCCGACACCGTGCCGCTGCTCTGCCAGGCCTTGCGTCAACGGCAACCAAGGGATGCGGGTGCCGGGGTCGAACACAACGCCGTCGCCCGCAACGCCGCCCGGGCCCTGGGCAAGTTGGCTGACGATCGTGCGATCGCCGATCTGCTCGACGCCCTCGAAGACGAGGATGATGGTCTGCGGGAAGCGGCCGCTCGAGCCTTGGGAGACCTAGGGGCCAAAGCGGCCGTCCCTCCCCTGTGCAGGCGTCTCGCCAGTGGGCCCTCGGTGGCCGGTGCTCCGCAACGCAACAGTCCCAAACTGCAGGAACCCTGCGAAGCCCTGATCGAAGCCCTGGGAGACATCGGCAGCAGCGATCCCGCCGTGACGGCCGTCATCGAACCGTTTTTGAACCACGAGCGGCCCCTGATTCGCAGCGCCGCCACCCGGGCCATGTTGCAGCTCACCGGCGATCCCCAATGGGGCGATCAATTGGTGACCCTGCTCAGCCACCCCCAGCTGCAGGTGCGGCGCGCCGCCTTGATGGATCTGGGTGCCGTGGGCTGGCGCCCAGCTCTGGGGCCCATCAGCGCCACGCTGGCTGAAAACAGCCTCAAATTGATCGCCCTGCGGGGGCTGGTGGAAAGGGGCAAGGGCGCGCCCGACACGGAAGCGGTGCTGCAAGCCATGGATGACCTGCTGTGAGCATGACCGCCATATCCGCCAATTCTTCCCAGCCCGATCTGCCACTGTTGGTGGCGGCCGTGGATGGGGCCCACAGCGCCGAGTCCCTGGTGGAGGCCACCAGAGCCCTGGCTTTGGCACTGGGTCCGCCAGAACGTCTTCCATCCGGGATCAGCCTTGAATTCGGGTCCGCCATCAGGACCCTGGTAGGGGTGATGGGCTTCAACAACCCGGGAGCCGCTGTGGCCGCCGTCGACGGCTTGATTGCCTGCGGCCCCTCTGCTGTAGAGCCTTTGCTGGAGGGTCTCGACACCCACAACTACGGAGCCCGGGCCTGGGCCGTGCGAGCCCTGGCGGGGATCGGCGATGGGCGGGGTCTCGACCTGCTGGAGGAAGCCCTGCAAAACGACATCGGCCCAAGCGTGCGCCGCGCCGCGGCCCGTGGCCTGGGGCAACTCCGTTTCGACACCTTGGTGCCCGAGGCCAGAGTCATCGCCTGGGATCGCTGCCTGGAAGCCCTGCAGCGGGGCAGTCACGACGACGAGTGGGTGGTGCGCTATGCGGTGGTGGTGGGGCTGGAAAACCTGGGCCGTTCCAGTCAAGCCCCAAACCCTTGCCCCGCGAACCTGGGGGGATGTCTGGAACGCCTGGCCCAAGAGGCACTGGAAACCACTCCCGTGGTGCGTCTCAGGTCCCAGCTGGCCCTCGATCGTCTCAGCCCCCCATGACAGCTCCCCACCCCCCCGCAACCAGCACCAGGAATCGCCCGATTCGGGTGCTGTTTGTCTGCCTGGGCAACATCTGCCGCTCCCCCGCCGCCGAAGGGGTGTTCCTCGATCTGGTGGATCGGCAAGGCCGGCGCCATCACTTTGAGGTGGATTCCGCTGGCACGGGAGGCTGGCATGTGGGTCGGCTGGCCGATGCCCGGATGCGGAAGGCCGCCGCTCGCCGAGGACTTGAGTTGGTGAGCCGGGCCCGGCAACTGGAGCCTGAAGACCTGCACCGCTTCGACCTGATCATCACCATGGACCGCCACAACCTGGCAGTCGTCGAGGATCTGGCCCGCCGCAGCCGGGGCGGGGCCCGCATCAGCCCGATGACGAGCTTTTGTCGCCGACACCGCATCGACGAGGTGCCCGATCCCTACAGCGGCGGACCGGAAGGCTTTGAACATGTTCTGGATCTACTGGAGGACGCCTGCTCCGGTCTCCTGGACGCCTTCCCCGACATCCAGGCGACAGGGGCGGAAGCGCCCTAGGCCAGCGGCTCAGGCCAGGCCTCCTCGGGGACCCTGGCGCGAAATAGATCCACCAGGGCCTGGATGACGGCCTCGATGCTGAGGCCATCGGTCACCAGCTCCACGGCATCGTCGGCCTGGATCAAGGGGGCGATGGCCCGAGCGGAATCCTGTCGGTCCCGCTCGGCGATCTGCTGCTCGAGTTCAGCGAGAGGGGGGACGGCAAAGCCTCGACCGCGGAGATCATCGGCCCTGCGCCGGGCTCGCTCCGGAACCGTGGCGGTCAGAAACACCTTGCAATCGGCATCCGGGAAAACGGCCGTGCCGATGTCCCGGCCTTCGGCCACGAGACCACCGCGCTGCCCCATGGCCTGCTGTTGACGGGTAAGAGTCTCGCGAACACAGGCGTGGGCGGCCACCGTGGACACCGCCGCCGTGACCTCCGGACTGCGGATGGCCTCACTGACATCGATGTCGTTGATCAGAACCTGCTGCCCCCCAGACCCTCCGCCCTCGCGAAAGCTGATCTGAACCGAGGCCAGCAGGGCGGGCAACCCGGATGCCTCGGCCGGATCCATGCCCTGGCGCTGAATCCACCAGGTGAGGGCCCGATACATGGCGCCGGTGTCGAGATAGAGGAGACCCAGCCGCTTGGCCAGGGCCTGGGTGACCGTGCTTTTGCCGGCTCCGGCGGGTCCATCAATGGCAACGATGGGCGCGCGACTCATGAGAAACACATGATCGATCAGACGGCTGGGACCGCAATGGGCGGCGGCGGCCAGCAGGGCCACCCCCTCGACCCGCCGCAACGGGGCCAGGTTATGCGCCCGCACCAGCTCGACATAGTCCGGCCGCAGGCCAGTCTGCTCAAGTTGCATCGTCACGGTGGCGGCCAAACCCTCACCATCGGGATCGGAGCGACTGAGTTGAGCCGCCTGGGCCAGCGCCCGGGGCAGTGCGGTGGCGGCTGCCGCCTCCGCCGCACTCAGATAACGGTTACGGGAGCTGCATGCCAGGGAATCGGAGCCTCGCACGGTGGCACAACCCTCAAGGGTCACAGGCAGGCCCAGGTCAGCGATGATCCGTCTGAGCACCTGGATCTGCTGCCAATCCTTCTCGCCCATCAGCAGGCGCTGGGGGCGCACCAGAGCAAGAAGACGACAGACAATCGTGGCCACTCCCTCAAAATGTCCCGGACGGCTCTGGCCGCAAAGACGATCCACCAGGGAGGCAGGGGGAACGACGCGGGTGATTTCCGCCTCCCCCCGCGGGAACATTTCGGCCAAGGACGGGGCAAACAGGGCTTGGGCTCCGGCCTGACAGGCCAGCTCCCCATCGCGCTCAAGATCGCGGGGATAGCGGTTGTAATCCTCGCCGGGACCAAACTGCAGCGGGTTGACGAACACACTCAGGATGACCGCCGGCGTTCCCCCTGAGCGGGGCTCAGCGGCGCGACGCAACAAGTGCTGGTGCCCCTGGTGCAAGCCCCCCATCGTCGGGACGAAATGGATCGGACGTGGGGCCACCCTGCGGCGCCAATCCGCCAATTGGGCACGCGTGCGTAAGAGTTCCAAGTCTTGACAGCAAAAAGGCCCTGACGTCAGTTTGCGTCAGGGCCAGGATTGATGGAGGGCCCGTGGGCCCATCAACCGTCAGAGGTGATCCCTACCGGTCAGTCCAGAACTTCAAGGCGGACCTGAGCGATGCCGCTGGAGATCACACCAAGGGCGCTAGCCGCTCCATGGGCGAGATCGATGATGCGGCCGCCTGAAAAAGGGCCGCGGTCATTGATGCGGACCACAGTACTGAGACCGTTGTTGAGGTTGGTCACACGCACCCGGGTGCCGAAGGGCAAATAGCGGTGGGCTGCTGTGTAGGTGCCGGGCCTAAAGACCTCACCGCTGGCGGTGCGACCGCCGTAGAAGCCCGGTCCGTACCAACTGGCTTGGCCGACCTGGGCGCCTGCGGCGATCTGTTGACCCGGAGCGAAGGGAGCGGTCTGCGGCCTGTGCAGAAAGCGCTCGTCGAGGCTAGGGGCCGAATCGGCCGGAAAAATGGTGAAGGAGGGAATGGCACCTGAGGTCAGGCCTGCGGCGTGAGCAGACATCTGGGCGCTACCAGCGAGCACGAGAGCGGCTGAAGCGAGGAGACGGAGTCGCAGCATGATGAACGGAACGCGCTAGTTGATAAGGACGCCTGCTAGGGAAAAGACCCTGGCCGCGAACTGACTGCACCTGACAGAGCCCCGAAGTAGAGCATCTAAAACCGGTGAAGTTGACGAACGAGTTCCTTACAGAAATAACAACGAGGCCAAGGTATCTGAATTTTTCAGAGCCAAAAAGTGAGCGAGTCGATCAAATTGATTGATCAGATTTCATCATCTCTCCCCCATCCATCGGCCTTGACTGACATCAGCCCACCAGCTCCCCAGTTTCAACATCAGCAAATCTGATCTGCGTGATTAGCCAAGCGAATCATTGAGGGTGCCAATCGGAGATTCGTCCACCCGCTACGGGCCTCCAGGGCGGCACGGGGGCGGTGCCATCGGAGGATCACAGCCAGTTCCGGCAGCACGGCCATGGATTACCGCGACTCCGGTGTCGATGTGGTGGCAGGCAGGGCCTTCGTTGAACGCATCCGCCGCAGTGTTGAAGCCACCCACCGACCCGAGGTCCGGGGCGGCCTGGGGGGCTTCGGAGGTCTCTGCCGCCTGCCGGCCGGCCTGCGCCAACCCTTACTGGTTGCCGGCACCGATGGGGTCGGCACCAAATTGGAGCTGGCCCAGGACCATGGCGCCCACCACGGGGTGGGCATCGATCTGGTGGCGATGTGCGTCAACGACGTGATCACCAGCGGCGCCGAACCGTTGTTCTTTCTCGACTACATCGCCACCGGCCGCCTCAGCCCCGAGGCCATGGCGGAGGTGGTGGCGGGGATCGCCAGCGGCTGTGTCAGCAGCGGTTGCGCTCTGCTCGGGGGTGAAACCGCCGAAATGCCTGGGTTTTATCCCCAGGGGCGCTACGACCTGGCCGGATTTTGTGTGGGCGTGGTCGAAGAGGACCAACTGATTGATGGCCAGGCTGTCCAACCGGGCGATCGGATCGTGGCCGTGGCCAGTAGTGGCGTCCACAGCAACGGTTTCAGCCTGGTGCGCCGAATTCTGGCCTCCTGCGGCCACTCGCCCCTTGAGCCCCTGGAACGCCACGGGCCCTCACTGATCGAGCTGCTGCTGACGCCCACCCTGATTTATGCGCCCTTGGTCAAGGCGCTGCAGCGTCAGAACGTGCCCCTGCACGGCATGGCCCACATCACCGGCGGCGGCCTGCCGGAAAACCTGCCCCGCGCCCTACCGGCCGGGGTTCACGGCGTGATCGAAGCGGACAGCTGGACGCGACCGCTGCTCTTCGACTGGTTACAAGATCAGGGGCAGGTGCCTGAATCCGACCTGTGGAACACCTTCAACCTGGGGGTTGGCTTCTGCCTGTTGGTTCCGGCCGAGGCCGTCGCCAGCGCCCTGGCCACCTGCCAGAGCAGCGGCTTTGAGGCCTGGGACATGGGCGTGATCGCCGCCGGTTCGGCCCCGCCGCAGGCGTTGGCGGGATTGCCGTACTGAACGATCGCTGGCTTCGCCCACCCCCGGGTCTTTATGGTCACTGTGTGATCCCCCATACAAGTCAAGGCGGCCACCAACCACAGCAGTACCTCCCTTCGTTTCTCTAGCGATGCTCGATACCTCAACTCGCATCACCCGTCGCCGCAGCTCGGCCGGTCCGATCCCGCCGCAGCGTCCCCAGCAACCTCGACCCCGATTCCGGGAAGGGGGGCCCACCACTGGAGGAGGACCTCGCCCCACATTCCTGACCCTTCGGGACCACGGCAAGGTGTACGTGGCCGATCTGCCGCGGCTCTCCGACGGCCAACTCGCCCATATCGTCAAGGAAGCGGAAGAGGTTCTCGAAAGCCTGAACCGCCGCCTGCACGAACTTGAAGGGCAGATTTTTCTCAGCCAGACCGAGCAGGACACGCGGATCCGAGCCACAACGAAACGGGACGTGACCGAACGGTTTTTGTCCGCCATCAGTCAGGAACAGGATCTTCGGCGCAGCAACCCGGCCATCAGGGCCGCCGCCGGCGAGTCCCTGTCACGGGCATTCCTTGAACTGGCTCGCCATCGACTCCCCGGCTCCACCTTTGATTCGCTGCTGCAGGAGGCCCTGGCCGCCTGCGGGCCCGGCGCCGAGAATGACGACAATGGCCAGCCCCGGGAACCCCATCTGATGCAGGTCATCCATGGCGGGGAAGCCGCCGAGCCCACCCGCCCCGAGTCCTTGCCGGTGGTGATCACACCGGACGCGACGTTTGAGGCAGAGGCCCCCTGAAGGCTCTGGCAGCCAGACATGGCCTGAAAGCCTGAGATGGCCTGGATGCTGGGGTAAGCATCCGGAGTGCTTCTCTCTCATCGACTCTGGAAGGGGTTCGCCGGCATTGCCACCGCCAACGAAGCGCTGGTGGCATCGAGCACCCCCATTTCGTCGTCGTGCAGGTTCCAGGTGAGGGCGGCCGCTGCCGCATCCGCCTGATCCGGTCGACGCAGGCCGACGATCGGCATGGCGCCATGGGCCCGGCACCAGTTGAGGGCCACGGCCGCCCTGGACACCCCCCGATCGCTCGCGATGCGTTGCAACTGGAGCAGCAGGGGCTGAGAGTCCTTCCAAAGCCTTCTGTACAGAAAGCCCCGCGGGCCAGGGGGCCAGGGGGGCGGATCGCCTGCCGGAAGGGTCAACAAACCAAGGGCGAGGGGGCTGTAGGCGATCAGTTCAACGTCCAGCTCCCTACAGAGATCGGCCAGGCCGCCTGGCTGGATCGGTTGGGGAGCCAGCAGGGACATCTGCAACTGGAGGCTGCGCAACGCGACGCCACGCTCCTGGAGATGGCGATGCACCTGGCGCAGGCGGACGGGCCCCAGGTTGGAGACTCCAACAGCGGCCACCTCTCCAGCCAATTGGCGATCCACCAAGCCATCCAGCAAGGGCCCCTCCTGCCAGGGGGCATAACGGGCCGTGCTCCAGTGCAGTTGCACCAGATCGAGATGGCCTTGCAGGCGCTGGCGCGACGCCTCGAACGGGGCTCGAAACCCCTGGCGACCCAGGCGCCAGGGGAAGGGAGCCAACTTGGTGGCCACCGTGAGGGCAGCCCGATCGGCGGGGACCAGCTCCGAGCAGAACTGGCCAAGCAGGGTCTCGCTGCGACCGTTGAAGCGCCCGGTGCCATACGAATCGGCCGTATCAAAAAAATGCAGCCCCAGGGCCACCGCCCGCTGGAAGCACTGCCGCAGGGTCTCGTCCTGGGCGGGGTCGTAGCCCCAGAGCAGCTGGTTGCCCCAAGCCCAGGTGCCCACTCCGATGCGGGGCGTTGGAGGGGCGGAAACCATGGGCACAACAACAGAGCGTTGGGCGCCATGATCGGATGGACCGCATGGCCAACCGCCTTGTCCCTGCCGCAGGAGTCCCCTGGGCCCGCCGCCGACCGTCTTCCCAGCCATCAGACCGGGACCACTGCTGGGGGAGGGGCGCCAAAGGATGCATCGCAGTCGCCCAGTCCCGATCCCGTGCTGTGCGATCACTGCGGTCGGACGGCCAGCAACGGTCTGTCCTGCCAGGGGATCTGCGTGGCTGACTCGGGCTATTGAGCCAGGGCGCCCCTGCGGTCTTCATGGCGCTGCCACGGGATCGCGGCCAACGAATCATTGCCCCTTGATCTCAGCGATTGGATCACTGCCCAACAACGGCCGCCAAAGAATCGCCGCCACAGGAAGGTTGCGCCATGTTGCGTGATGTGGCGATCTGAGACGTTGGCCAACCAGCCCCAGCCACTTCTTAAGATTTCCTTTAGGGTTGCGCCAAGCGCAGGCTCCAGCCATGAACCAACCCAACTCCCTACTTGCCGCCATGGCCCTGATCGGCCTGGTGGTCGTTGAGATCGCCACCCGTTTGCTGTTCTGGGCCTGAGGGCAGGACCAAGGCCTGGCCTCAGGCCAGTGGCTGATGCACTGGTCGGCGGGTGGGTTGGTGGCCCTACCTGGGGAATCCGGCAGAACAGGCGCTAAAAAACCCAAAGGAATCGATGGCGTGCGTCCAGGCCTGCCAGTGTTCATGGTCGATCCAGGCCCATTGAAACGCCTGGCGCCCATTCCAGGGTGAGCCCCATGTCCGCTTCCCCTCCGAACCACCGCCGCCGCCACCGGCAACTCCCCACCGTCCCATCGGCGCCTGCTGCGCCCTTGCCACCGTCGGCCTGCTGAACACCTCAGCCACCAAAGCCACTCCATTCACCATCACCGCCCCGATCCGGGTGCCGCTGTACTGGACACCGATTAGCTCGGAGTACAGCACGACCCCATAGAAACTCGGCATCCATGTGGCGCTGGGGTGACCGTGGGCCAGATCAACAACAATCAAGGCAGCGCCACCTCGACATCCGCATCGACCGGATCCACGCCAGCGCCGTTGCTGGATGCTTTCTGGGGGGACTTCGGCATGGCCCTCAAGCAAGGCCAACAGGGAGTGAACAGCAGCGGCGCTTCGGGCGGTCCGACCCTCGACTGCCTGGTCTCCCAGTTGGTGTTCGGCAGCGGCGTGTCCTCGCACCGCTGGGTCCCTGGGGCGTGGTGGTGGCGGCGGGTCTAACCCGCCCGGCTGCGACGGCAGATGCGCGCTGCCGTGAGCGACGTCAGATACGCGGTGCCCAAGGCATGGACGGTGACGGCGGCGGATCGGCGGTGCTGCGGATGATGACGGCGGCGGCAGGAGTCGGCAGGGTCAGCAGGGGTCGGCAGGTTCGGCAGGGAAAAGTGGTGCGAAGTCAGGGCTGATCGGCCTCAGGCTCTGGCCAAAAGCCATGAAGAGTGATTGAGGCGCTGGCGCAACGGAGGCCCGCGGGCCCAAAGTGGAAGAAATCCTTAAGGGAGACGGACATGCTTGGGTCCTGGTCGAACAAGTGCTCGAACTGCGCCAACTATTCCGGCTCCCAGCAGGCCTGCGGCTTCTGCCGGGTGTGGGGCGCCGTGATCCCGCAGGATGCGCCGATCACCCGCCAGTGCCCTCACTGGACCAGCCGCGAGGCCGTCATGCAGGCGGTGCGGCTCACGACGACCTGCTGAGGTGTCCTGCCAGGGAGCAGGGAATTGGTCGCCTATTAACTTGTGCATTTCGAAAGGATTTGTGGTTAAAAAATTCTTTTATAATAACAAATTCTTTGACCAAAAACCCAACACATCATGGTGACGATCTCGATATACTAAATTTAACCTTTCCCCATACTGTTATTTGGGGAAAAATGCTCATTGGCAAACGCGTTTTTGTCGCTTCAAAGCCCATGGCATGCTTGTTTTATGGAGAACAGTACTGGGAGTTTTCTAAAGTAGCTGTCTTAACCTATACCCATGGACTCAGCTTGGGACGCTTCTATGCTTCGCAAGGTGGCGATAAGCGAGCCATTTCCCGCTATAAAAATATTATTTTGGGCCACAAGCTTCTTCATTCACTATTGACCTCACGCCATCCCTATGACATGGAAAGATTCTCCATGGTTGACCTGCTTTGCGAAAACCTCGATTCCAGAGCCCTGTGGAACAATCTATTTTCTTATTTCAGCAGCAAACAAATACCGTGGCAATCTAAATTATTAACTTTTTCAAGTGTCCTTTATCCCGCAAACTTTATTCGTCTTGCCTTTGCACCCTTGAAACTTGTGCGGTCTCGCGTTCAGACCGTCACCCCTGGTGTCTGACCCCTCAGCTGCGGTTGCGGGGCGGTAGCGGCACGCCAGAGCGCAGGGCCTGACGCCACCGGCCGGCCTGGAACCTGGCGCCAGCAGCCCCCAGGGCCACAGCCAGAGATGCGGCCCCGGCAAGCGTGGGCCCCCACCAGGCGGCGGCCACCAGGGCCAGGGCCGCCACAACCACCGCGACGGGCCGCAGCCGCGCCAGGCGCCGATCGACGCTGCGGCAGCTACGGCAGTGGCGGGTGTGGCTCTCAAAGCGCTCCAGCAGAGGTTGGTCACCCAGCCGCTCGGGCAGGGAGGCCTGGGCGAAGGGGCCGCCGCCCACCCGCTCGACCCATTCGTGCAGGGCACGGACGTAAAGATCGGAGCGGGTGGCCAGATAGCAGGCCTTGGCCAGAGCGGTGCCGCCGCCCCGCTCCTCCAGCACCCGCTCCTGCCAATGCAGGAACAGCTGGTCGTCTTCTAGGACCACGTGGTTGCCGAGGTGCTGCAACCACTCGGGCCGCAGGCTCAGCAACCGCCCTGGCCAGGGCGATCCGAAGAAAAAGGGCAGCCGCACGAACAGCCGGCAGGCGCCGCGGCGGATCGGCGTGGCGTACACCACCGTCTGGAAGCGGGGGCCCTTTTTCGTGCTGAGGTCGTGGATCATCAAGCTGGGGCCCGTAAACACGGTGGTCTGGCTGCCGAGGCTGCCGCGGCGGGGGCCTTCCTGCCAAAGTCCGCTGAAACCCTCTGGTCCACTGGATGTGAGCTCCAGGTCCACCGGACCGGCCGTCTCGCGCTTGCCGACGGTGGCGTGGTGGGTGAAGGGCACATGGCTCACATCAAGCACGTTCTCCAGCAGGGTGAGGGCGTCGTAGGGCAGATCGCGGAAGGAGTCCTGCACGGTCCAGGCGGCCGGGTTCTCCTGCAGCACCGGCACCAGGGGCAGGGGCACGGCGTCGGCATCGGCGGGATCACCGCTGAACACAAACAGCAGACCCTGGGCCTCGGCGGTGGCGTAGGAGCGGCAGCGGCTGCGCCGGGTGTCGATGCTGGCGCCGGGATCGGCCTGGGGGATGGTCGTGCAGCGCCCCTCACCGTCAAAGCACCAGCCGTGATAAGGGCATTCCAGCTCGCCCTTGTCGTTGACGCGCCCCTGGGAGAGGGGCACGAGCCGGTGGGGGCAGACATCGGCAAACGCCCGCCAGCGCCCGGCCTGGCGGTCGTGCCAGAGGACCAGATCTTCGTCCAGCAGGGTGAAGGCGGTGGGAAGCTCCACCGACAGATCCTTGAGGAAGGCCACCGGATACCAGCTGCGGTGCCAGATCGATTCGTCGCCAGGCATCGCCGAACAGAGGGATTGGTGCCACGATGCTGGCAGGCTGCGGACGTCTCTGGGTTGCTCGCCTCGCCTTGATCAGCTGCCGGATGACACCGCTTGTGTGTCAAGGGCGTCCAGGAAGATGGTCGTTACGGTGAAGGCCAGGGTGATCGCCTGGGGGCAGGGAATCCCACAGCGTCAAGGAAAATTTTTAACTGATTTCGCCTGTCCTGGTGTCAAAGCGACCTTTGAATCCGTATTGACTGCGATTCGCCTCATCGCAGATCATGCCGCACTATGCATGGTCAATGACTTCATTCTGAGAAAACTGAGCATAAACAGTTTAAATCATTTCCAGATCACTCAGTCTTGATCACTGACTGCATCACCTCTTGCGGCGAGCGTACTTCAAATCATGCCCAAGGTCATGGCCACGCTATTGGGACTACCGCATGGCAAATTCATGGTCTTGGCGTTACGATCTGGCGACATGGTTGGCGGTGTGGCTTGGTGAGCGGCGGCTCATTAAGGCAGTCAGGCGCTGCCGGGCTTCGGTTTTCTACGTCGCCCCGCCTTCTGCTTCGGCGGTGACTAGGCCTGCGATTCAACCCATGACGACAACGAACACGACTCTTGCTGCGTTGCGCTCCGGTCAGCTAAAGGGAATCACGCGGCTGGATCTTGCCTGTGATTTGGAGGAATTCCCGCAGGACATCTTTGAACTAGCCGACAGCCTTGAGGTGCTGAATCTCTCGGGCAACGCGTTATCGGCGCTCCCGGATGACTTGTCGCGCCTGAGCAAGTTACGGGTGCTGTTCTGCTCAGACAATCGCTTTACCCACCTGCCCGAGGTGCTGTCCTCGTGCCCTCAGCTTGAGATGGTCGGCTTTAAAGCGAACCGCATACGCGAGGTTGCGGCTGAGGCCATCTCCCCAGGCTTGCGCTGGTTGATTCTCACGGATAATCAGATTTCGGCGCTTCCCGACTCCATCGGCAGCTGCGGGCGTCTGCAGAAACTGATGTTGGCCGGCAATCAACTGACCGTGTTGCCGGAGGCGATGCGCGGCTGCGTCGGGCTTGAGCTGCTGCGGATTGCGGCCAACCGGTTCCAGGCGTTGCCGGAGTGGCTGCTGCAATTACCCCGGTTGACTTGGTTGGCGTTTGGCGGCAATCCGGTTTCGGCGACCCCACGGGACCCGAGTCCGGCTGTGGCCCGTCTGCACTGGGCTGATCTTGACTTGGGTGAACAACTCGGCGAAGGCGCCTCGGGCGTGATCCATAAAGCGCACTGGCAGCCGTCGCCTCAGGAAGCTGGGCATGCCGTAGCAGTGAAACTGTTCAAGGGGGCAGTCACCAGTGACGGGTTTCCTGCCCAAGAAATGGCGGCCTGTTTGGCGGCGGGCAATCACGCTCACTTGATCGGGGTCCTTGGTGAACTCAGCGGGCACCCCGACGGCACCAGCGGCTTGGTGATGCCGTGGATCGACCCGGAGTTTCGAAATCTGGCCGCCCCCCCCAATCTGGCGACCTGCACGAGGGACATTTACGCCCAAGGCCAACGGTTCTCGCTGGCCTTGGTGCTGGATCTGGCGAAGGGCTTGGCCGCTGCCGGGGCGCACCTGCACGCACGGGGGATTTCGCACGGAGATTTTTACGCGCACAACGTCCTATATCGCCCCGAGGGCGGGTGCTTGCTGGGGGACTTCGGAGCGGCCTCGTTTTACTCACCTCAGACCGGCGCAGGCGCCCATCCGATTGAGGCGCTGGAGGTGCGCGCCTTCGGCTGTTTGCTGGGCGAATTACTGGAGCGCTGTGAACCCGAAAGTGAACCCGAACCGGACCCGCGTCTGCCGGCATTAACAGCGCTGCAACGGCGCTGCGTGGCGCCCGTGGCGACGAGCCGACCCCGGTTCGCCGAGTTGGTTGCAACGTTGGAAGCATTGCAACCTTGAGCCCTCGGTTCAGGCTTCAGCCAGCAATCGGCGTAGGGGTTTTGTCGACCAGCGTGGGTTGGCTTTGTGCTTAGGGGCGGCGGAGTCGTCCTTGCCGGGGGCGGGGCCGAAGATCCCATAATCGCTCAGGGGTTCCGGCTGGATAGACCCTTTCTCGCCTCAGCTCATTGGGGCGGCTTGACGCTTGGGCAGGGGTTGCTCCCAAACATGCCCGTGAGCTTCTGCAGGCCCATCGTGTAAGTCTGCTGCGCCGCCGCCGCGCCGCCGCTGGCAGAGGCTGACTGCAACTTGCCGGCGAATTGCTGGCAAGCCTGCTGTTGCTGGGCGCTCGGCGCCGCGCCGGCGGGAGACCCCGTCGGGGCCGGTGCGGAGGTGGTGGGGGCAGCGACGGGGGCGGCCGTGGGGGCGGCCACCCGGCCGGATGTGGGCGCAGGGATGTCCTTGCAGGGGTTCTCGCCGAAGCGAGACACCAGCTGCAACACCCCCTGTTGATAGGTCATTTGGGCTGCGGTGGTGTTGTCGCCGGCCTCCTTCAACTTGGTGGCAAACTCCTCGCAGGCTTTGCGCTCCTGGGCGCGGCGCACAAGGGGCCCTGCTGCTGCGGGATCCTGCGGAACTGCACTCAAAAGTCCAGCAATCAGCATCAGGACGGGCGCGGAGCCAAGGAACCGGAAACGGGGGC
>JBEIVL010000025.1:0-27380 GCA_040373885.1 Aphanothece sp. | reverse complement strand
GATCTTCATAGTTTTGAACGCTGATAAATTGCTCGCTGTCCGTCTCTGGATTGTCTTGTCTTTCGCTGAACAAGACCTTTAATCCAGCCTCTGTTGCGGCACGCAATTCTGATTTGCGGTCACTGATAAATAGAACTTGATCGGGCTCGTTATTTAGGATTTCGATGATCTTCAGGTAGCTTTGGCTGGTTTGCTTGCTGCCGATATTAGTGTCAAACCAATAGCTGAAAAAGTAGCTTAGATCGCCGTAAGTACTGTTTTCATAAAGTAGTTTTTGCGCATTGACGGAACCTGATGAGTACACGGATAGACCCAGTCCTGCTTGGTGCCATCGCCGAAGGGCCTCAGGCACGTCTGCATACAGTGGCGCTTTAAGCTGGCCATTGTTATAGCCTTGATGCCAGATTAGTCCCTGCAGTTCCTTGAGCGGGGTTAGTTTGCGATCTTTTTTTATCAACCACGTCAGATAGGTTATGACTGTTTCTTGATTGTTGTCCTGATGCTTCTTGCGTAATGAGATGGCTTGGTCATCGGTGTCGAGATCCCAGGCAGCAAACACCTGCCTCACAAGCTCCTTGACAGTTTGGTCTTCGGCATGATCGGCTAGAAAAGCAGGTATTTGCTGTTGGGCATAGGGAAATAGGACATCAGTTACAAAATTTATGGGGCATGTGGTTCCCTCAATATCAAGCAACACGTGCTGGACGCCAGAAATTTCGATCATTCTTTCGACCCCGTGCTTTTGAAAAGCTGACGAAGCATCAGTTCGCGCCAATGTTGCTCCAATAAAAACTCCAGGATTTCGAGATGGCGCTTGGCCATGGCCAAATCATCCCCCCATGCATAGAGCCCATGACCACTGATCAGTAATCCAAATGGCGCCTCAACTAGATGGCTGCGTGCTAATTGGCTGAGGCGGCTTAGATCCTGGTCGTTATTGAGCACAGGAATCAAGATTTTTTGCATATGACTGTTGACTCCCTGCAGACCCTTGAGCATTTCCAGTCCTTGGATTGGTAGATGCCACTCCTGTGCAGCAAGAGCAGGATCTTGGAATTCTGCTAATCGAGAAAGCAGCGTCGCCGCCTGGGAATGGGTATGCAGGACGGCTCCAGCATGGCGTTCGTTAACAATCACCAGATGAAGCAATGTTTCTGCACTGGCCCTTCCTGTTCCCTCGATCACTTGTCCTTCATCGTTGACCACGATCAGATCGGAAGGCTGCAATCTTCCTTTTTCCACCCCACTCGGTGCCATCAGCAGGGCGAGGGGTTGGCGCCTCAGCACACAGCTGAAATTGCCCCCGGTCCCATCGCACCAGCCGCGCCGATCAATGGCAGCCATCACGTCGCAGAGCTGAAGCCCCAAGGCGTCTTTGGGATCAGTGGTCTGCATCGCCGGGGCCGTCACAGGATCTGAGGGTGAAGGGTTGGATTGAGTTGAGCGCTCTGTAGGTCCGTGTTTGTGATTTTTGATTCGCTCGTGCATTTCAAGTTTGACACTGACTGCACCAGTGGCTGCTGCGCCCCCCCAGCCGTTGCCTCTGGATCAGTTGGCCGCAGCTCCTACAGGGTTGACCGGCGCGGCGATAGACCCAGGCCTGGCTGCCGTAATTGCCATTGAGGCCCTTGAGATCCCGGAAATCGCTGAAGGTGGTGCCTCCGGCTCCGATGCTTGCGTTGAGCACCTCCACCAGGCAGCGCCTCAACTGATCCAGCCGATCCAGGGAGAGGGAGCCACTGGGGGTATCGGGTCGGATCCCTGCGGCGTACAAGCTTTCATCGGCATAGATGTTGCCGACACCGGCGATCAGGGATTGGTCAAGCAGGGCATTCTTGATGGGCCGTTTGGAGCCCTGAAGCCGTCCCTGTAGATAGGTGGCCGTCACCTCAGCATCAAAAGGTTCCGGTCCCAGTCGACTCAGTCCTGTGATCACGGCCTCGACAGGAACCTCGGGTGGGACCCACCACATCTGTCCAAAGCTGCGGGTATCGATGAAGCGCAGTTCCGCACCCTGAGGATCCCAAAACCTCACCCGTGTGTGCGAGCACACGGGGGTGTTGTGACTCAGCCACAGAAACTGGCCCGTCATGCGTAGGTGAACGCCCCAGTAGCCTCCCGGGCTGTTATCTCCATGACAAAGCCCAGCAAGAAGGTATTTCCCCCTTCGTTGCCACTCTTGAATCCGAAGGTCCTGAAGAGCCAACTCAAACAGGGCAGGATCCTGAGGGCTTGCGATCGCCCTTGGACGAATCACAGAAACCTTGCTCAGAATCATGCCCCGGGTTTTGCTTTCCAGCCCTAACCGGACTGTTTCAACCTCTGGGAGCTCAGGCACAGGAATGGATGGGCCCGAGCCAAGGCTCAGGCTTTGTCGAGTTCGCTTTCAGCGAAGTTGTTGGTATTGATGCCCCCTTCGGAGCCGCTGAAGCCGTTGTAGTTCACTTTGTCAAAGCGAACCACCACGGGATAGCGAATCCCTGAAGTGTCAACGGATGCCACCGTGCCGACTTCATTGAACCAATAGGACTCAGGGCGTTTGATCCGCACTTTGTCGCCGCGGGAGATGGCCATCGCTGGGCTGTGGGTCGGGTGGCTGTCGGGTGAACCCTACGCCTGTCCGTTGCCTTTGCCGCCAGCGGTGTCACGTTTCGTCGCTCGCACAGGATCTTCCTGGGTCAGGGGATCTTGTCCGGGACCATGGCAGCATCCCAAGTCCCAGCCCGTTGGCCCATGTCTGCCGTGCCGGCCCTCTCTGAGGAGCCCATCCATCTGGAGGGTTCCGGCGAAGGTCCCCTGATCGATCTGGATCTGCCCGATCCCGAGCGCGACGACATCAGCGTGATGGAATTTCATGCTCGTCTAGAGCAGGCCTGGGCGGTTTGTGACCGCTTTGACCTGCAGACCGAAATTTGGCGTGGCCGCATCCTCTGTGCCGTAAGAGACCGAGAACGCCGTGGTGGAGAGGGGCGAGGCAGCGGTTTTCTGCAATGGCTACGGGAGAGGGAAATCAGCAAGACGCGGGCCTACGGCTTGATCCAGCTGGCGGAATCGGCAGACGCAATGCTGGGCGAAGGCGTTCTCGAACTCTCCAGCGTCAATCAGTTCTCCAAGCGTGCCTTTCTGGAGACCGCCCAGGCGGATCCCGAGGTACGTCAGATGATCGGCGAAGCCGCCAATGGCGGTCAGCAGATCACTCGCAAACAGGTTCGCCGTCTCAGCGATGAATTCACGGCGGCGACCAGCCCTCTGCTGCCGGAGGAGATTCGTCAGCGCACCGCTGACAATCTTCTGCCCCCCCGGGCTGTGGCGCCGTTGGTCAAGGAGTTGGCCAAGTTGCCCGAGGCCCAGCAGGAGGATCTGCGCCGGGCCCTGCGGGAGGAACCGGAACTGGATCGGGTCAAGGATGTGACCCTGACCGCCCGTTGGCTCGACAAGGCGGCCCAGGCCGCTCTGTCGGTCCGGGCGTTTCAGCAGGGCAACCTGGATTTCGAGAAGGCGATTCAGGAGGCACAGCGGCTCGATGCCCTCGGCCTTCTCGCCGATGCGGTGGGCCAGGCCCAGGCCCTGGAGAATGCCGTCCTCAAATTGCACACCAGCTGGCGGCGGCTGGGGGGCCTGCAGGAACGCCTCTGGGTGGAAAGCGGCAGCAGCACGCCCCATTTGCGTGACCTGCTCACGGCGCTGCAAAGCCTCAGCGGCAGCACCCTGCGGGTGTCCCTCGGCGAACTGGCCGGCGGCAAGAAAGTGCGCCTTCAGTTGGTGGAGGAGTCCCCGGACCAGCTTGAGCCTCCGGCCCTGCCCTGAGATCCGCGTTGCGTTGGCCCACGCGGACCACAGGTGGTGGAGCGCTAGGGTCCCATCGCACCATGGCTGGGGTTTGGCGCTGGTGGATCGCCTCAGGGAAGCCCTTCAGGAGGCCTTCGGCTGGGACCACTTCCGCCCCGGACAACGGGAGGTGGTTGAGGCTCTTCTGGCCGGCCAGGATTGTCTGGCGGTGTTGCCCACCGGGGCGGGCAAATCACTCTGTTACCAGCTTCCGGCCCTGGTGCGTCAGGGTCTGGTGGTGGTCATTTCCCCCTTGGTGGCCTTGATGCAGGACCAGGTGCGCCAGTTGCGGCGCCATGGCATCGAATCCGCCTGCCTGTATCAGGGGCTGGAGCCCGTTCGGCGCCAGGAGCTGATGCAGGCCCTGAATGATCAAAGCCTGAGGCTGTTGTATCTCTCACCGGAACGGCTCCAGGTGGAGGTCACCCGCCGTCTGCTCGAAGAGATCCACGTCACGGGCCGCCTGGTAGCCCTGGCGGTGGATGAGGCCCACTGCATCAGCGCCTGGGGCCATGATTTCCGCCCCCACTACAGGCGCCTCGGCGAATTGCGCCGCCTCCTGCCAGGGGTGCCGATGGTGGCCCTCAGTGCCACTGCGGCTCCCCGGGTGCGCGCCGACATCATTCGACTCCTACAGCTTCGTCGCCCTGAGGTGTTGGTGCGCTCAGCCCGCCGCGCCAACCTCACCTACGCCATGAGACGTCGCAGCGCAGACCCTCTCGCTGAAGTGTTGACAGCTGTGCACGAGGCTCGCGGCGCCGTCCTGATCTACGCCCGCACCCGTCTGGCCGTTGAGGATTGGTCGACGCGGCTGGCGGGTGCGGGTCTCGCAGCAATCCCATATCACGCCGGTATGGATCCCGCCAGCCGGCAGTGGGCCCTGGAACATTTTCAGAATCAACCAAGGCCGGTGCTCGTCGCCACCGTTGCCTTCGGGATGGGAGTGGATCGACCCGATGTGGGTCTGGTCTTGCATTTGAGCCTGCCGGCCAGCGTCGAGGGATATCTCCAGGAGTCGGGCCGGGCCGGCCGCGATGGTCAACCGGCCCGATGTCTGGTGTTGTTCGATGCCGCCGATCGGGTCAGCCTGGGCTGGGCGATGCGGGCGGCCAGTCAGCAGTTGAGCACCGCAGAGCGTCTGCAGGAAAGGGAGCGACTCGAGCTGGCCCAGCGTCAGCTGCGGCGGATGGAGGCGGTTGCCGAAGGATCAGGCTGCCGTGAGCAGGCCCTGTTGCTCGCCGTGGGGGAGCTGGCTCCCCCTTGTCAGCGTTGTGACAATTGCTCGCGCCATCAAGACTGCCAGGATTGGTCGGAACCCGCCGCCCATCTATTGGCGGCGCTTGATGGGGGGCGGGGACGGGATCTACGCCATCTAGCTGAGGGGCTGGCCGGAGACCATGGCCAGAATCAGGACACATGGGGCTGGTTGGCCCGGCGCCTGGTTCAGGAAGATCTCATCCGGGAGAGCGACGACGGTCGCCAGCGTCTGTGGCTGCGCTCTCTGGGGGAAAACTATTTGCGTTCTCCCTGGCCCCTGCGCTGGACGGCCTGAACGAGGCAAAGCCAGGAGAACCCCCAACGCGTCAAGCACCATCAAGGCAGGAACAGGAGTCTCGGGGGAGCCTGACTGGCGGCCGACCTCGGTTGTCCAGAGCATCCTTTGGGGTTGTTGTCCCTCAATCGGCCGAGAGCAAAGGCGGCCGCACTGCCCTAACCCCAGTGCGTGGTTGGGCAGGCTCAAGGGCGATCAGGTTGGGCAGTGTGCTGATCAAACACAGCGACGGCAGATTGGCCTGTTCGGCGACTTGAACAGACCCTGGGTGTATCGACTCTGGTTGTTCCTGATCGCACCGTTGATTGGGTGAGGCCGGGTTGTTCAGCGAACTCTTAGATCCGACCCTGGCGGCAGCGGTCGTTGACCAATTTCACCTCGAAGGCGGCGCGGGGATCGTCCCAGGTTTTCCAATCACCATTGGAGTTGGTGGCATTCATCTTGCGAGCGCTGCAGTTGATCGCCAGGTAGAGCGTTTCACCCTTGCCGCTGATCGTGGGGGCCACCAGGCTGCCCCCCATGGGTTGCCAATTGGCCCAGTCCACCTGAAGGGGACCGTAGGGGCGCCAGTCCGTGCGGCTGGTGGCCTCAGCCGGCAGGACCGAACGGACTGGCGCCTGGCTGCTGGATCGGGCAATGGTGCTCTGGGGCGCTGGGTTGCTCACCACGGGATTGGCAACGACAGGATTGCTGACCACGGGTCTGGCCACAACGGGAGTTGCCACCACAGGTCTGGCCGCCATCGGGTTCGCCATGGTTGGAGTCCCACTGGCCGGTTGGGCCTGGGGCATCGCGACCGTCCGGGGAGCGGCGGCGATCGGCGCCGCTACGACCGGGGCCGTTGCGGTTGGGGCGATGGCCTGGGGAGTAGGAGTCACGGCCTGGGGGGCGGGACTGTTGTGATGGGAAGGCGCCACCGGAGTGGCATTGGTGCTCGGGTTGCCTTTGAGCTTCAGGTGCATGCCCACTTCGACATGGTCGGGATCCTGTAGGCCATTGATCGCCACCAGACGGCTCATCGGTACCCCGTAGCCCTCGGCGATGTGGGAGAGGCTCTCTCCAGGTTTGACCACATGCTCGCCGGCACCCTTGCGGTACGTCGATGGGCCGTCAGCGGAGCTGGAGCTGGCGACCGCACTTCCCTTGACGCGAAGGGTGCTGCCGGTCTCGACGTGGTTGGCGTTGCTGAGATCGTTGAGCCGCATCAATTCGTTGACGCTCATGCCATAGCGATCGGCGATCTCGGAGAGGGTTTCGCCGTCCTTGACGGTCACCTTGGTGGTCGCTGCCCTCGACCACGAGCCGCTGCCCTTGCCACGACCCGAGCCGGATCCAGCGGAGTCGGGCAAGGTGAGTTTGCTGCCCGCTTCCACATGGTCGGGATCGGAGATGCCATTGAGCTTCATCAGTCGGCCCATGCTGATGCCATGGCGATCGGCGATCTGGGAGAGGGTTTCTCCTGGCTGAACGGTGACTTCTGCCGCCAGGCCAGGAACGGGCAGCACCAAGGCGATGGCCAGGGCGGCAAGGCGGCGGCGCATGGGTTCGCAGAGCGGTTGCCGGCACGTTAAGGGTCCTGCAACCCCCTAACCAGTCCCCCCCGCCCACTGGCCGAGACCCGGCCATGACGCCTAGCCCAGAAGCCTCCTGACAAGGGGAAGTTTTCCTGCATAGGGGGGGTAGCGAAAGGGGATGTCGAACCAGAGCGGTCGACCCAGCACACTGCGCTGATGGGAGAAGGTGCGGAAGCCTGTCTCACCGTGGTAAGCCCCGAGGCCGCTTTCCCCGACGCCACCGAATGGCAATTGCACCAAGCCCGCCTGCATCACCACATCGTTGAAGCCAACGCTGCCGGAGCTGGTGGTGGCCAGCAGTCTTTGCTGATCCGTTGTATTGCCGCCGAACAGATACAAGGCCAGGGGATGGGGGGCACGCCGCACCCTGGCCAGGGCGTCTTCGAGATCGTTGACCACAATCAGGGGCAGAAGAGGGCCAAAAATCTCTTCCTGCATCAAGGGATCATCCTCCGGATCGGCCACTGAGATCACCGTGGGTTCAATGCGGCGTCGCGCCCGATCACATCCACCCCCCAAAAGGATTTGGTCGTTGTGTCGGGCTCCAATGAGCAGCCGCTCCAGGCGATCAAATTGCCTTTCATTGACGATCTGTCCGAGGTCGTTGCTGTTGAGGGGGTCCTTGCCATAGAGCCGCTCGCGTTGGTTGCTGAGCGCCGCCATAAGGGGTTGGACGGTGTCGGCCACGACCAGCAGATGATCGGGGGCGACGCAGGTTTGGCCGGCATTGATACCCTTCCCCCAGATCAGTCGCCGCGCTGTCGTTGCAAGGTCGGCCCCCTCCAGCACGATCGCCGGACTCTTGCCCCCCAGCTCCAGGGTCACCGGGGTCAGATGGCGGGCGGCGGCGGCCATCACCAAACGCCCGACGCGGCCACCACCGGTGAAAAAGATGTGATCGAACCGCTGCTCCAACAGGGTGGTCGCCGCCTCCGCGTCGCCCAGCACCACCTGGACGTGATGGGGGTCGAAGTGGCGCTCGACTGCGGCGGCCATCCAGGTCGCCGTGTGTGGTGCGTGCTCCGAGGGCTTGAGCACGGCGGTGTTACCGGCCGCCAGGGCGCTGACCAACGGATGCAGACACAGCTGCAGCGGGTAGTTCCAGGGGCCCAGAATCAAAACGCAGCCGAGGGGCTCCGGGTGGATGGCGGCCCTGCCCGGCAGCGCCCAGGCCGGCAGCCCCACCGAACGGGGGCGCATCCAGCGCCGCAGTTGCCTTCGGGTCAGGGCCAGCTCCTGACGGACGGCCACCAATTCGAAGTGGGCTTCGAGTTCGGGTTTGCCGAGGTCGGCGGCCAAGGCGGCAACGGCCCCGTGTTCCTCTTCCTGCAGCAAGCGCCCCAGGCGATCAAGCTGCTCCAGCCGCCAGGCGAGGGAGCGGGTCTCCCCCCTGTGGACCAGGGCGCGCATGGTTTCGAGAGGAGGAACAGGGGTGGTTTGGCTGGACAGGGGGGGCATCGGCGGGCCGCTCTCAATGGGGTGGCGTAACGGCAACGGAGTTGGCATGACCATGAATCTGTCAGCCAGCGGAAGCCTCTGGGGCCAGACTGGCGGTGATGGCCCAGTTCAGAACCAAGATCACCCAGATCACCGCGACGTTCGTGGCTGCGCCGCCTGAGGTTGTGCAGCCCATCGGATCCAGGCAGGGCAGAAGTGTGAAATCGATGCCACGGGGCGATGTTGGTCATCAAGTTCCGTATTGACCAAGATCTGGACTCTGGATTGACCCGTATCTAGAACCATTCGGATCTGGCACGATGTCGTATCCCGGTCTCCCCCTTTGCCGTTGGCTGGGTGGCCCCCTGCCTACCCATTCGAGGCTGAACGTTGGCTGAGCCCGCCTACCCGACTCAGAATCCAGGCTCGGAGCCGCCTCCCTACCTGCGCTGCCTGAACCAGGCTCTCTTTGATGCGGTGGCCGCCGAGGCTCTCCTGAATCCGCGCCGGCGGCTCAACCACAATCTTCATCAGGCCCCGGATCTGGTGCAGCGCTTTTTGAATGTGCTGCAACCCGGCACCTACGTGCGGCCCCATCGCCATCTACGCCCCAACCCAGGCGAGGGCTTCGAATGCTTTGTGGTGCTTCAGGGGGCCATCGGACTGGTGCTTCTCGATGACCAGGGCATCGTGCTTCACACCGAACGGCTGGAAGCTGGTGGAGAGGTTCGGGGTGTTGAGTTGCAGGAGGGCCATTTCCACACCCTGGTGGCCCTGACGCCCGCCGCCGTGATGTTCGAAATCAAGCAGGGGCCCTATGTACCCACCGCTGACAAGGATTTCCTGGTCCAGTTCCCCGCCGAGGGCACGCCCGAGGCCCTGGCCCAGGAGCTGCGCTGGCGTGCGCTGTTCGAGCGATGAAGGGGTGCGGCTAGGCAAGGCCTGGAGTGCCACCAGCGCGCCCATCGCCTTTAAGGCAGGGACTGGGGTCTCGGCCAGCAATCTGGCGGTCGACTTGGGAGATCCAGAGCATCCCTAGGCGAGACGTCCGCCTGGCGGGTCCGCCAGGGCCTCGCGGCGACAGAAGCTGCAATGGCCCCATAGGGCTAGTTCACCGGCGGGGGCAGGGCTGCCGCAGCCCGGGCAGGGGCCTCCCGGGCCATGGACATCCAACCGGCTGGGATGGGCCGCCCAGACGGCGGCTTCGTCTTCCATGGCAGGGGTCTGGGCTGGCCCCCAGTGGTGTTGTCGCACCGTCACCTCGCGCACAGGAAAACCTGCTCCCCGCAGGGCCCCCAGCAGCATGTGGCGGTTGTATTGCAGGGCCTGCAGCCAGGGGCCTGGAGCGGCTCCCACGCTTAGCCGGCCCGCCCTGAGGTCCAGAGGGCGGCAGTGGGGTGCCAGTTGGGGGCCGGCCAGGCGGGGCCAGGCCAGCCACAGAGCCGCCAGATGGCCATCCCGTTGCCAGGATTGTTCGAGCTGTTCCAGGCACACGGCCAAGGCTGCGGCCGGTGGCCTGCGGGCTGGCAACAGCACCGAAACCCCGCCGATGCGTTGCGATCTTTGGATTTGCTTGGAAGGATCTGGGAGTTGACGCCTGGAAGCCTGTGCCATGGCATCAACCGTAAGGCGAATCCGCCCCTCGGGTCGGGCCTGCCCCTTGAACTTGAATCCGTCCCACCCATCGCTGGCAAGCGTGATTCCACTCCCACTTCTGATGGGGCGATCGGCGATTGATCGCTATCGTTCAGGGTCTGCTCCCTTTATCGCCAACCATGGGCTTTTTCGACAGGCTCAGCCGTCTGCTGCGCGCCAACCTCAACGATCTGGTCAGCAAGGCCGAAGATCCGGCTCTGATTCTTGACCAGTCCGTCGCAGACATGCAGTCTGATCTGGTCAAGCTCCGCCAGGCTGTGGCCACGGCGATCGCGAGTCAGAAGCGGATCCAAAACCAGGCTGAGCAAGCCGAAACTCAGGCCAAAACCTGGTACGAAAGAGCCGAACTTGCCCTCAAGAAAGGCGAAGAAGAATTGGCACGGGAGGCCCTGGCCCGTCGCAAGACCTACCAGGAAACCTTCACCGCCCTTAACAATCAGCTCAACAGCCAGGCCGGCCAGGTCGACACCCTCAAGAGGAGTCTGACCGCCCTTGAGGCCAAGATCGCTGAGGCCAAGACCAAAAAAGACATGCTCAAGGCCCGCGCCCAGGCAGCCCAGGCCCAGGAGCAGCTTCAGAGCGCGGTCAGCAATCTCGGCACCAACTCCTCGATGGCTGCCTTCGAGCAGATGGAGGAGAAGGTTCAGGTCCTTGAGGCCCGCAGTCAGGCGGCGGCCGAACTGGCTGGCGCCGATCTCGAAAGTCAGTTTGCTTCCCTTGAGGGAGGGAATGATGTGGACGACGAACTGGCCGCCCTCAAAACCCGCCTTGAGGGAGGGGCCCATCCGATTCAATTACCGCCCCCCAACGGCCCCGTGCCCCAGTTGCAACCCGTGCAGCAGCAGGAGGTCAACGCCGAGCTCGAAGAACTGAAGAAGTCCATCGACAAGCTCTGAGTTGCTTGGTAGGGGGATGTCCTGCCGGGCCTCCCGGCCGGGTCCCCCTTCTTCATACAATCTTGATGCGTCGCACCTGGGCCCTTGGCCACCGATCAAAGCAGCGCCGTCGTGCTCGATGTGACGGATTCGTCCTTCACCATCGAGGTCATCGAGTCTGAGTTGCCCGTCCTGGTGGATGTCTGGGCCTCCTGGTGTGGTCCCTGTCGTCTGATGGCTCCCCTCATGGGTTGGGCTGCCGAGACCTATGGCGGACGACTAAAAGTGACCAAACTGGAGGCTGACAGCAATCCAACCAATCGGGACCATTATCGAATTCAGGGCCTGCCTACCCTGCTGCTGTTGCGTTCCGGTCAGGAGATCGCCCGTCATGAGGGTGCCATGGCCAAGCCCCAGTTGATGGCTTTCCTGGATGCCCATCTCTGAGCGGGTGGCTCAGTTGGGCAGCGGTGTCTTCAACCGCAACGATGCCCGCAAGCTCGCCTATGTCCAGGGTCGATCTTTGCTCACGGGGCGGGGCAACGCGGTCCCTGAGCTCCTCGATCTTTCCCTGGGCTCTACCGATCTGGCCCCTCCGCCGGCCGCCCTCGAAGCCATCGCCTGCAGCCTCAATCAGCCTGCCAGCGCTGCCTATTGCCTGCACGGCGCCACCTTGCCCTTTCGAGAGGCCGTGGCGGCCTGGGCCCAGCGCCGCTTCGATGTCAGGGTCGATCCTGAGACCGAGGTCCAGCTGCTCGTGGGCTCCCAGGAGGCGACGGCCCATCTCCCTCTTGTTGTAACGGATCCGGGGGATGGGGCCTTGCTGATGGATCCCTGTTACCCCTCCCATCGCGGCGGCTTGCTGTTGGCGTCGGTTCGTCCCACCCTCCTGCCCCTGCGAGCCGATCAGGGATGGCGGCCTGATTTCGGCCTAGGGGCCGCCAGTGGCTGGGACGGCTTGAAGTTAATGGTTCTGGGCTTCCCCCATAACCCCACGGCCACCACCGGGCACCAGGACTGGCTTGATGACGCCATGGCCCGTGCCATCGACCACAACATCGTGCTGGCCCATGACAATCCCTACGTTGATCTTGCGCTCGATGGCGAGGCGCCCGCCCTGCTGCGCCATCCAGACTGGCGGCGGCAGGGGATTGAATTCTTTTCCTTCTCCAAGAGCTGGTGTCTGGGCGGCTATCGGCTGGCCTTCGCCATCGGGGCGCCACCGTTGATCACTGGCTTGCGGCAGCTCAAAGCCGTCGTCGATTTCAACCAGTCTTTGGCCCTCCAGGCCGGCGCGATCGCTGCCCTGGAGCAGGCTCCCCATTGGCCCCAGCAGTTGCGTGAGGTCTACCGTCAACGGCGCGATGGCATGGTCCGGGCCCTGGCGGCGGCCGGTTGGTCGGTGCCGCTGCCCTCGATGGCCCTCTATCTGTGGCTGGAGTTGCCTGCGGTCGCCAGGGAGCGCGGGTTTGATTCCGAGAGCTTCTGTGCTGCCCTTTTGGAGGGGACGGGGGTCTGCCTCACTCCGGGCAATGGCTTTGGTCCGGGAGGAGAAGGTTGGCTGCGGCTGGCCCTGGTTCATCCTCTGCCCCAGCTGGAAGCCGCCGCCGCGCGCATGGGGGCCTGGCTGGGCCAGCTTTGAACGGCCGTCTCGGGGCCGCCCGCAGGGTCCTTGGGCCTGGCAGGCACCTGGACGATGGTTGTGTCTGGCATCTGCGCCATGTGCCGGTGTGTGGCAGCACCGAACGCCTTCTCGACGATTGGCTGGCCTGGGTGCCCTGCGCCCGGGGCCCCCGGCTGGAGGAGCCGTTGGCGGTGCTGGCCGGCCATCAGCGCTTCGGGCGGGGCCAACGCGGCCGGATCTGGAGTTCCCCCCCCGGGGGGGTTTGGCTCAGCGCCGCCCTGCCCTGGCCCCTTCAACCCACGGCTGCGGCTGCGGTGGGGTTGGCGGTGGCGGTGGGATTGGCCCTGGAACTGGAGGATCTGGGTCTGCCCGTGCGGATCAAGTGGCCCAATGATTTGTACGTTCCTGGGCCTGGGGGGCGCATGGCCAAGCTGGCCGGGGTGCTGCCGGGCTTGAGGCTCCAGGGGAATCGGGTGCGCTGGGCCCGGGTGGGTGTGGGCTTGAACGCCCGTAATCCTGTTCCCCGGGGAGCCACCCGTATGGCGACGGCGGCAAGCCTTTACAAGGCTTGCCCGTGGCGCCTCAGCGCCCGGGTGCTCAGGGCCCTTGAACGGGCGATGGCCATGGCCGATCGCCCGGACGAGGTGAGGCTCTGCGCCGAACAGCGGCTGTGGTGGCCCTCCCAGACCCTCCAATTGGATGGAGAGTCCTGGCAGCCCCTCGGCTTGCATCGTGATGGTGGGGTGGTGCTAAGCCGCCAGGGAAGGATTCGTGTGCTGCACCGCAGCTTTCACCCTGATCCTGCCCCTCAGCCGTCCCCGGGGCGGGCGCTTGCTTCGGCCCAGCCCCTTACATTGGGCCCGCTCAGCATGGATTGCTGACCCCACCGCCCCATGGCTCCCAAGCCTTCCAATTTCTTGCTGGCCCTGACCTCCCTGGGGCTGGTCCTGCCCCTGGCCAGCATTCCCTTGGTTCAGGCCCAGCCCGATCCGATTCTTCCTCCGGCTTCCCTGGAGGCACCGGTGGCGGTGCCGTCAGCCCAGAACGTCGCTCCCGAACCGATGGCCCCCTCTGCCGGAGCCGCCATGCCGCCGGCAGCGCCTCCGGCCAGGCCTGCCCCGAGTTCGCCCGCCCCTCAATCGGTGAGGGTTGAACCGATTCGTCCTCGCCAGCAGGATTGGCCGCCTGAAGCACCCCGCTCGTTTGATCGCAGTCTTGATGCTTTGGTGCGTGATCGGGTCATCACTCCTCGCGAGGTCCAGATCAGGGTTCACGAGGGATTAGCCCGGCCCCTCGCACCCTCTGTGCGGGACGAGGGTTGCAGCAGTGGAGCGTTCAGCGCCCGCGAGTGTGGCGGTCGGGCGGCCGTTCAATTCCGACCTCGCAATGGCGGCGGATCGCCCGCCTTCCTGGGGGAATCCCAGCCCGGTGGTTACCGTTCGTCAGGGGGAGGCGGCGAAGGGGCCCCCCGTTCAGCGGTTGAGGGGGCGCCACTACCACCGATTTCCGTACCGGTGTCGGCGCTGCTTTCGGGATCCGGGGGCAGCTTCCGGCTCACCGATGTCTTCCGGGTGACCCCCAGGCCTGGACCCATCGGGGGGAATGGCAACCTGCGTCCGCTGTTTCCCCTGATCGGCTCCGCTGTGACCACCAGCAATTTCGGCTGGAGGCTACATCCGTTGCTGGGGAGCTGGATCATGCACAGCGGCAGAGATTTGGCCGCTCCGGAAGGCACGCCGGTGGTGGCCGCTCTGGCGGGAACGGTGGTCAGCAGCGGACCGGCGGGGGGCTATGGCCTGGCCATCGAAATTGATCATGGGGGCCTCCATCGCCGCACCCTTTACGGTCACCTTTCCGAGCTTTACGTCAAGGAAGGAGCCTCGATCAGACAGGGGGAGGTGATCGGTCGGGTGGGCAGCACCGGTCTCAGTACGGGCCCCCATCTGCACTTCGAAATGCGTGTTCCCCAAGACGGGGGCTGGGTGGCCATTGAACCCGGCGACCTTGACCCCGGGGGCTCGCCTCTGCTGGCCCGCCTTCCGGGTCTGGCTTTACCAGGAGGCCCCGTGGGTCCCACGACCAACGGTTCCCAAGGAGCCATGGCCACCTCGGGAGATGCCGTCGCCATGCTGATGGGCGAACTCCTGCAGACGCTGGAGCGGCCCCGCTTCGCCTCCAAGCCCGTCGATGCCCCGTCGCCCTCGCTCAATCGTCCGATGCTGGCGACGCCGGCGGTGTCAGCGCCCAAGACGCCTCGGGGCTGAGATCAGGAGCTTCAGGGACGGTTCCGGCCGCAGGGGCTGATCGGTTCAGTTGGCGATTCGGCCGTCGCGAAAGTGGATGATTCGCTGGGCCCGTTCGCCGACCTCGTGCTCGTGGGTGACCAGCAATATCGTCATCCCCTGGGCATTGAGGTCATCGAAGATGGCGAGCACCTCTTCTGTGGTGCTGGAATCGAGGGCGCCTGTGGGTTCGTCGGCCAGGAGCAATGAGGGTCCGTTGATGATCGAGCGGGCCACCGCCACCCGTTGCTGTTGGCCGCCGGAGAGTTGATTGGGACGGTTGTCGAGTCTGTGGGCCAGACCCACTTTTTCCAGGGCCCTTTGGGCCCGCTGACGTCTTTGCTCAGCAGGGACTCCGGCGTAAATCATGGGCAACATGACGTTTTCCATGGCCGTTAACTGGGGCAGCAGATGGAATTGCTGGAAGACAAATCCCAGTTTCTGGTTGCGAAGATCGGCTAGTTCGTCATCGCTGAGGCTTTCAACCGGCACGCCATTGAGGAGATAGCTACCGCTAGTGGGCATGTCCAGGCAGCCCAGAATGTTCATCGCTGTGCTCTTGCCCGATCCTGAGGCTCCCATGACTGCGAGATAGTCGCCGTTGTTGACCGTCAGGCACAGATCATTGAGAGCATGAACGGTGGTGTCGCCGCTGCCATAGATCTTGTTGACATGAATCAATTCGGCCACAGGGGGCTCGTTCGCGCCAGCGGTGCGGACCCTGGACGTCAGTGGGCTGAATTGGTTCAACCCAGACCGGCCGCAGGCAGGGCGGCAATGGCTCGTTGCAGAATCGGCGTGCCGGTCACGGCGGCATTGGCCCATTCGAACAGGGGACTCGAGAGCACCCCGCCGACCGCTGTCACCAGAACGCAGGCCACCAGGGCGGCACGCAGGGATTGCATGCCCGAAAGGTTCCAGAGGATGGGTGGATAGGCTTTGACTACATCAGAAGCTTCTTTAGGCTCTTTGACTACCATCATCTTGATGACGGAGATGTAGTAGTAGATCGAAATCACTGAGGTGATCAGACCAACGATGACAAGCAAATATTGATGGTCTGCCCAGCCTGCAAAGAAGAGATAGATTTTGGCAAAGAAGCCAAGCATCGGTGGAATCCCACCAAGGGAGAGTAGGCAGAGGCTCAATCCGAGGGTGATCAGGGGATCTTTCTGATAAAGACCGGCGAAATCGGCGATGCGATCACTGCCGGTGCGCAGGGAGAACAGGATGATGCAGGCAAAGGCTCCCAGGTTCATGAACAGGTAAGCCGCCATGTAAAGCACCATGGCCGCAAAGCCATCTTCGGTGCCACAAACCAACCCGATCATCACGAAGCCGGCCTGGCCAATGGAGCTGTAGGCCAGCATCCGTTTCATTGACGTCTGCGCCAAGGCGACAACGTTGCCCAGAATCATGCTGAGCAGGGCCAATACGGTGAAGAGAAATTTCCACTGCGTGTCAAAACTTTCAAAACAGCCCACAAGAATTCTCAAGGCCAGGGCAAAGCCCGCCGCTTTCGAACCCACCGACAGAAAGGCCACCACTGGAGTTGGTGAGCCTTCATACACATCTGGGGTCCATTGGTGAAAGGGCACCGCAGCAATCTTGAAAGCCACGGTCGCCAGCACGAAGACCAGCGATAGGGCGGTGATGGGTTTAGCGCTGGTTTGCAGGGCCAGTGAGATCCCTTCCAGAGACGTTTCACCCCCGCTGAGGCCGTACAGCAACGAGGCGCCATAAAGAAATACGGCGGCGGCGGCGGAGCCGACCAGCAGATATTTCAGGGCGGCCTCAGAGCTACGGGCATCGCGCTTCATGTAGCCCGACAGCAGATAACTGGACACCGACAGGGTCTCCAGGGAGATGAAGACGCTCACCAGATCGGTTGCGCCGCAAAGGATCATTGCCCCCAGGGTCGCCGCCAGCAGAATGGCGGCGTACTCCCCTAGGGGGGTGCCACTGCGCTCCACATACCGCCAGCTCAACAGCAGGGTGACCAGCGTCGATGTGGCGACCACGGCCCGGAAGGCGATCGCCAGATTGTCCGCCAGGAACGAGCCCAGAAATGAAGGCTCGATCGGTCCATTCCATTGGCGCGCCAACAGGATCAGGGCTGCCACCAATCCGCCGTAACAGATGGGGGGCACCCAGCGGCTTGCGGTTTTCTCCCCTGCAAGGTCCACCACCAAACAAGCCAGGAGGGCCAGCAGGATGGCCCCTTCCGGTGCGATGGCACCGGCATTCAGCTGCAGTCCAATCGATCCGGTGCTCAGCCCGGCACCGATGGCTTCGGTGGCCGCGCTGGCCGTGCTGGCGGCAACCCCAAAGGTGGCGCCGACCGGTGCGGCGATCGCCGAGAGGGCGGCCAAGATCACGTCTGCCACGGCGGAAAATTTCTTGACAGGCGGACTGTAGCGGCGTTGACGCAGGCCTCGGTCAACGCAGCGGCCGGGGATGCGATATAGAAGGGGAACGTTCACCGCCTGTCTGTGGCGCATACGCTGGTCATCGTTGAGAGCCCCACAAAGGCCCGCACCATCCGTGGGTTTCTGCCCAAGGAGTTCCGGGTGGAGGCCTCCATGGGCCATGTGCGTGATCTTCCCAATAACGCCAGTGAGATCCCCGCAGCCCATAAGGGTGAGAAGTGGGCCAACCTCGGCGTGAACACGGAGCAGGACTTCCAGCCGCTCTACGTGGTGCCGAAGGACAAGAAGAAGGTCGTCAAGGAGCTCAAGGATGCCCTCAAGGGCGCTGATCAGTTGCTCCTGGCCACGGATGAGGACCGCGAAGGCGAGAGCATCAGCTGGCACCTGGCCCAGCTGCTGGATCCCAAGGTTCCGGTCAAACGGATGGTTTTCCACGAAATCACCAAGGAGGCCATCTCCCGGGCCCTCGACAACCCCCGCGAGCTCGATATGGAGCTGGTGCATGCCCAGGAAACCCGTCGCATCCTGGATCGACTCGTCGGCTACTCCCTTTCCCCCCTGCTCTGGAAGAAGGTGGCCTGGGGACTCTCGGCCGGCCGGGTGCAGTCCGTTTCGGTGCGGTTGTTGGTTGAAAGGGAAAGGGCCCGGCGCGCCTTTCGCAGTGGGACCTACTGGGATCTGAAGGCCTCTCTGGCCCAGGGCGACGTGGTCTTTGACGCCAAGTTGACCCACCTGGGGGGAGAGCGGATCGCCAACGGCTCCGATTTCGATGAAAGCACCGGAGCGATCAAGCTCGGCAGCAAGGTCAAGTTGTTGGCGGAGCCGGAGGCCCGCGCCCTGCAGCAAGCCGCCATGGCTGGCCGATGGCGGGTGGCGTCGGTCGAGGAGAAACCCACCGTGCGCAAGCCCGTGGCTCCCTTCACCACCAGCACCCTGCAGCAGGAGGCCAACCGCAAGCTACGTCTCTCGGCCAGGGACACCATGCGCACCGCCCAAGGGCTCTATGAGCGGGGCTTCATCACGTACATGCGCACCGACTCGGTGAATCTCTCCGAGCAGGCCATCAAGGCGGCTCGCTCCTGTGTCAACGAACGCTACGGCCAGGACTACCTCAGCCCCGCTCCACGCCAGTTCACGACCAAATCCCGCAATGCCCAGGAGGCCCATGAAGCCATCCGACCCGCGGGTGAGGTGTTCCGCGCCCCGTCGGAAACCGCTCTGGAAGGAAGGGATCTGGCGCTCTATGAGCTCATCTGGAAGCGCACCGTGGCCTCCCAGATGGCCGATGCCCGTCTGACCATGCTGGCCATCGACTTGGAGGTGGCGGATAGCAACTTCCGGGCCACGGGCAAACGCATCGATTTTCCAGGCTTTTTTCGGGCCTATGTGGAGGGCAGTGACGACCCCGATGCCGCCCTTGAGGGCCAGGAGGTTCTGCTTCCAGCTCTCAAGGTTGGCGATGGCCCGGACTGTCGCGCCGTCGAGGCCCTCAGCCACCAGACCCAGCCACCGGCTCGTTATAGCGAAGCCGCCCTGGTCAAGATGCTGGAGAAAGAGGGGATCGGACGCCCCTCCACCTACGCCAGCATCATTGGCACGATCATCGACCGCGGCTATGCCACATTGCAGGCCAACGCCCTGATCCCGAGCTTCACAGCCTTCGCCGTCACCGCCCTGTTGGAGGAACATTTCCCCGATCTGGTGGACACGGGCTTCACGGCCCGGATGGAAAACACCCTCGATGAAATCTCCACCGGCAAAGTTCGCTGGCTGCCTTACCTCGAAGATTTCTACAAGGGGGAGGAGGGACTGGAAGCCCTGGTGCAACGCCGGGAGGGCGACATTGATCCGGGGCACTCCCGCACCGTCGCGCTGGAGGGCCTGCCCTGTGTGGTGCGCATCGGCCGTTTCGGCGCCTACCTCGAATCCCGCCGGGTCGGCAGCGATGGTGAAGAGGAGTTGCTCAAGGCCACCCTTCCCCAGGAGATCACCCCGGCCGATTTAGATGCCGACAAAGCCGAATTAATTCTGCGTCAGAAGTCGGAGGGCCCCGAGTCCCTTGGCGAAGACCCCGAAACCGGGGAACAGGTCTACCTCCTCTTCGGCCAGTACGGCCCCTACTTCCAGTTGGGCCAGGCCAGTGAGGAGACCCCCAAACCGAAGCGGGCGTCCTTGCCCAAGGGGGTCAAGCCCGAGGACATGAAGCTGGACGATGCCCTCGGCTTGCTGCGGCTGCCGCGCCATCTGGGTGAACATCCCGATGGGGGCAAGGTCCAGGCGGGTCTGGGCCGCTTCGGTCCCTACGTGGTGCACGACAAGGGCAAGGGAGAAAAGGATTACCGCTCGTTGAAGGCCGAGGATGATGTCCTGGCGATTGGCCTGAGTCGCGCCCTTGAGCTTCTGGCCCAGCCCAAACGGGGGCGGGGTGGTCGCACGGCACTCAAAGATCTCGGCATTCCGGACGGGGCCGACGAGGCCATTCAGTTGTTCGATGGCCCCTATGGCCTCTACGTGAAGCAGGGCAAGCTCAACGCCTCCCTGCCGGAGGGCACGACGGCCGACAGCCTCACCCTGGAGCAGGCTATGGAATTGCTGGCGGCCAAGGCCGCCAGCACCCCTTCCCGCTCCCGTGGTGGCACCAAGGCCACCAAGGCATCGGCTGCGGATGGCGGAACCGGCGCGACCAAGGGACGGGCTGCGGCGGCCAAGGGGGCGGCCAAGGGCCGCACCACCGCCAAGGACACGGGGGCTGCAGCTGCTCGCAAGACTCCAGCCACCACCAAGACAGGCCGCCTGCGGGCTAGTGCTGTGCGGGTCATCAAGCCCGCTGGTAGCTGATGCCCAGCCTTTGCCGCTCCCCTGTGACCCCGGCGGCAGCCATGATCCTGTTGTTGCTGCAGACCGGCTGCTCTGGGACGCCTTTTGGAGAAGGCTTGAGCCGTAGTTTCCCGGCCCCAGGGGCTGCCGAGACACCGGCTTTCCCCCAGGGCTCGGGGGGCTCGCCGCCAGAGGTCAACGCCTCGAGCCCCTTGGCCGGCGCCCAACCCGCCGCTTCTCCCTCCCCGCTCACCGGTGCTCAACCCCCGGCGAGAGGTCCCGCCGTCAAACCTGCGAAGCCCGCTGCCCCCGGAGCTCCTCCGCCCACTACGGGCCCGTCCGCCCCTGGCTCACCCCCTGCGACCACCCTTCTGGCCCCTGGGGAGGCCCCAGTCCGAAAGGTCACATCGGCAGCCCGTCCCCTCCCCTATCGCGTCACCATTCGCCTTCCCGAGGCGGACCCCTCAGCACCGGCTGAGGTGGTGACGCGGGCCCTCCGCGCCACCGGGGTGGCGTTCGAGGTTGAAACCATCGAGCGGATCTCCGGCCCTGGCTCGGCGCCCGTTGCCCCTCCCCCGCCCAGTCCACCTCCCTCGCCGGATGTCGTCCCTGGGGCACCCACCACCCGGCCCGCGCCGCCCCCCCGCTGAGGCTGTTTTTCTTGGTTCCTCTCTCCTCGCGTCAGCTCACGGCTCGGGCAGCCCGTCAGATGATGGATAGCGCCTATCTGGCAGCGGCCACGGCCCTGTTGTGGGTGGCGCTCTACTACCTGCCTGTGGGCGGACCCCTCTTTCGTCTGGCTCTGCCCCTGCCTCTGGCGCTGCTCCAGTTGCGCCACGGCTGGCGTTGTGCCTGGGAGGGCGTCGCCGTGTGTGCCCTGCTGCTCGTGGCCCTGATGGGACCGATCCGTGGTCCTTTGATGCTGTTTCCCTACGGCTTGCTGGCCCTTTGGCTCGGTTGGGGCTGGCGGAAGCGGCGCAGCTGGTGGCTGACCCTGGTGGTGGGAGCCCTCATTGGTGCCCTCGGTTTTCTGGTCAGGGTCGCGGTGCTCTCGGTGCTCGTCGGGGAGAACCTCTGGGTGTTGATCACAACGGCCGCCGCCGCCTTGCTGGAGCGGTTGCCCTTGCCGGGCCTCGCCGTCGGTTTTGACATCACCCAGGTCCAGGTCACGGCCCTGTTGCTGGTTCTCTTTCAGAACCTGCTGATGGTGACGTGTCTGCATGCCGTTGCCTACTGGATTTTCCCGAGGCTTGGCTCGCCCATCAGCGAACCTCCCGAGGTCCTGCGGGCCCTGGTGGCCCTCGATCCCCAGTGAGTGATTTGCGGCGCCTCTGCGGCGACCTCGGGCAGGCGAGTCGCTGGCAGCACGCCTGGGAGGCATCCCCAGAGGACTTTGAGGTGGTTGTGCTATTGGCGGCAACCGCCACTGCGTCCATCCCAGGGATCTCGGCGGCGGGCGCCACACCGGAGAGTCGTCGGGGCACGGCGGCGGCTGATGCCGAACTCCTCATGCTCGGTCCAGGGTGTCATCGACCCCATGCCCTGCCGCCTTTGCCGGCGGGAGTCTCCCCGGCCCTGATCTCGCACGTGGTGCTGGCCACCCTGGATCTACACCCCCTTGTGGTTGATCTCTGCTGTGCCCTGGCCCCGGCCGTGTCCCATCTGCGACTTCCAGGATCGCTGGCGATGGGACCGGCCCGGTGTCTCAGCACCGGTCGGGCCATGGATCGGATCACGGTGACCGCCCTCCTCAACCTCGGCAGATGCTGGGGCGAGCGGCTGGACAGGACCCGCCCACTGCTCTTGGCTGAATGTGTGCCCGGTGGAACCACAACGGCCCAGGCTGTGCTTACAGGCCTTGGTCTTGAGGTGGAGGGCCTGGTGGGCAGCAGTCTGCGTCAGCCGGATCAGTCCCTCAAATCCAGGCTGGTGCAGCAGGGCCTGGAGGCTGCAGGTCTGGGGGGGGGCAGCGGCTGGGGGGAGGGCCGAGGCACAGATCTGGATCCCCTGGCGGTGGTTGCCGCTGTTGGCGATCCGATGCAACCCCTGGCGGTAGGTCTGGTCTTGGCTGCGGCGGCCCGGGGGGTCCCGGTGCTGTTGGCCGGGGGCAGTCAGATGGCTGCGGTGATGGCCGTGGCCCTGGCCCTGGCCCCAGCTTCGCTTCGACCAGTTTTGGCGGCCCAGGTGGCCATCGGCACCACCGCTTGGGTGGCTGACGATCCCAACAGCAATCTCGGGGAACTGTTGCAAATTCTTGGACGTCGGTGGGGGGTGATACCCCTGGGGTTGGCGGCTGATCTGCGCTTTCAGGGCCCAATGCACCCCGCCTTGCTCGATTACGAGAGGGGCTTCGTCAAGGAAGGGGTGGGGGCCGGGGGGCTAGCTCTGGCCTGGCAGTTGTCTGGACGCCCTTGGCAGGCCCTGGCCCAGGCCTGTGACCGGGCCTGTCACGTGTTGCATGCCGATGGGGACCCTGGAGCCTCTACGGTCCGGCCATGACCTCGCCCGTTTTCCCCCGCCGTCATCTGCTGCGCATGGGTGCGGCCCTGAGTTTGGGCGTTCTGGCCGGTTGTCGCCAGAGCAGGGCCGAACTGGTGGCCCACCGCGGTGATTTGCCCAAGGCCTGGGTGGCCCGGTTACCGGCCACTTGGCAGGTCCGCTGGCTCGAAGATCCGGCGGCTGTGGTGGCCAGCGCCAACCAGCCCAAAGCGCCTGGCCTGCTCCAGTCCCTCGATGGTTGGGCCACAACTGTGCCGGCCGACAGGCTGCAGGCGTTCGGCCAGCCGGCTCTGCTGGCGCGGCTGGAGCCCATGGCCCAGCTGGCCAGTCGCTTGTTCCGTCCGGCTGGATCTGAGGCTCTCGCCTTCCCGTGGGCCTGCAGCCCCTGGGTGCTGGTGTTGCGCCGTCGGGATGATCTGGTCGCCCAGGCGGCCGAGAGTTGGGATGTACTGCTTGATCCCAGTCTCAAGGGTGGGGTGGTGCTGCCCTCCAGCCCCCGGGTGGTGATCGATCTCGTGGCAGGCGATCCGGCCCGGCTTCGGCGTCTCAGGTCCCAGGCCATGGCCTACGACGACCGCGATGGGCTCAATCTTCTGCTCACGGGTGAGGCTGAGGCGGCGGTGGTGCCGCGCCATCGCGTTGTGCCGCTGCTGCGCAGAGACCCCCGCCTGCGGGCCGTGTTGCCGGCGACGGGGGCCCCCCTGAGTTGGAATGTTCTGCTCCGTCCCGTGTCCGATCAGCCCGCTCCTCCCCTGGATTGGCTGGGGGAGCTTCTTGAGCCACCACTGCTACCGCAGCTGCTGGCTGCGGGCTGGGTGCCCCCCCTGCCCCGCAGGATCCTGGAGAGCAGCTTGAAACCGTTCCCCCCAGCCCTTGCTGATTTGCTCCTGCCTCCCCAGACGGTGTGGGAGCGGTGCCGCTCCCTGCCACCCTTGGCTCCCCAACAACAGACTTCTCTACAGGATCTCTGGCGGGACACCGCAGTTCGTTCCCCATCGGCGCGGTGACCTAACCCCAGAGCCGGCGACGTGGTGCGGCCGCCAGGCGACGGTGGGTGTCAGCCAATAGATCCGGAATCGGCAGGGCGTGGGGGCAGCGGGGCAGGCAGTCTCCGCAGTCTTGGCAGGCCTGCGCATTCACCTGCTCCCACCAGGGCCCGGCCCGGCCGATGAGGTTGTAGCGCTCCGAGGCGAAGGCCTCCATGCCATGGCCTTTCGCCAGTTGCCGCAGACGCAGCAGGGCGGGGATCGGGACCTGTTGCGGGCAGGGCAGACAGGCGCGGCACTGGCCGCACCATTCGTTCCCCAGCCGCTCGCGGCCAGCCCCAAGGAGCCGCTCGATCGCTTCTTCTTCCTCGTGGCTCAGGGGGCCACCGGCGCCGCCCAGTTGCTGGGCCCAGGACAGATCGCCAGGGCGCGTGGCCCCCAGCGTGAGGGTGCTGATGCCCTGGCTCAGTAGAAAGCGGTAGGCGAGTTGGAGGGGGGCAAAGGGGGCGCAGTCCGCCTGAAGCAGGGGGGGAGGATCCTGCAGCCGCCCCCCCTTGTCTGCCGGCGAGATGGCCATCACACCCAGTCCCTCGATGAGGGCCTGCTGGGCCAGCGGCAGGCGTTCCTGATCGAACAGATGCAGATGCAGGCTGCAGAAGCGGAAGCGACCACTGTCCAGGGCACGGCTGATCAGGTCCTTGTCCCCATGGCTGCTGAAGCCCACCTGTCCCACCAAGCCTTCCGATACAAGGAGATCCAACAGCTCTGAGCCTGGGCCGCGCAGAGCCCACTCGAGCTGATCCGGGGTGTTCAGCCCATGCAGGGCGAGATTGTCCAAGGAGGGGACCCCAAGGCGTCTCAGGCTGGCTTGCACCGCCTCCCGTCCTTCCCTGGCGCTTCCGCCCGGCAGCAGCTTTGTGGTCAGTACAAGGGACTGGCGCTGCGAGGGTGCGGCCTCGCCCCAATGGCGCAGGGCCTGGCCCAGAAAGGTTTCCGCCGGTCCATAGGCGGGAGCCGTCTCCAGATGATTGATTCCGGCGTCCAGGGCAGCGCCGACAACGGAGCGCATCTGCTCGCAAGAATCCACCGCTCGCATCGTGCCGAGGGTGAACAGGGACACGCTTGGCCCGTGGCCAAAGGGCCTGCGGGTGACCCGAGCCGTCTGCAGGCACTCCTGGCCGCTTTCAGGGGCTGCCTGCATCGGACGCTGGGCTTGAATCGCCATCGTCATCACCACCAAGTGACTCCGGAGATGCAGAGGAGGGTTCGTCGGGATGGGTCTGGTGCAGGTGGCGGATCAGGGCGGCGGGGGTGGTTTGATCCAGAAAACGCCTGAAGTCGGCCTGGTCCACCGCATCGGCCTCGGCATCGACGGGAATCGAGGCATCGACCACCACCTCCTCCAGCATCCAGATGGAACTGCTGGTACGCAGGGCCAGGGCAATGGCATCACTGGGGCGGGCATCCAGCTCCAGGGCCTCGCCATTGGCGTTGGTGAGCTTGAGTACGGCCCTGAAGGTGTTGTCCTCAATGGCATGGATGATGACCCGATCCAGTGCCAATCCGCCCGCATTCATCAATTGGGCCATCAGATCATGGCTGAGGGGGCGGGGCGAGCGTTCCCGGTTGATGCCGGCCAGGATGTTCTGGGCCTGGGCCTGGTCGATCCAGATGGGCACCTGCCGACGGCCTGAGGGGTCTCGCAGCAGCACGATGGGACTGCGGCTGGCCGCATCGAGGGCAATTCCCGCCACGCTCATTTCCACCATGGTTGCCTCAGCGACTTTCCCGGCGTCTGCCCATTGGTTGATTATGACCAGCAGAGAGCGGAGCTGAGATGTTCACCGGATTGGTGCGAACCGTGGGCCGTTTGCAGCGGTGGCGCTCCGGGGTCTGGGTTAGAGGCGAACTCCAGCCCCTTGGCCCGCTTGCGATCGGTGACAGCATTGCGGTTGATGGGGTGTGTCTGACCGTTTCCGGCCTGCCGGGCGACGGCTTCTTGGCGGATGTCAGTGAGGAGACCCTCTCGCGAACCACCTTGGCCCACAAGGCCGAGGCCGGGGCGTGGGTCAATCTGGAGCCCGCGTTGCGCCTGGCTGATCGGCTGGGGGGACACCTGGTGAGCGGCCACGTCGATGGCCAGGGCAAGATTCTGGCGATTCAACGCCAAGTAGCGTCCTGGTACTTGGAAGTCGGGTGCGATCCCGATCACCAGGGTCGTTATCTCTGTGAAAAGGCCAGCATTGCCTTGGATGGCATCAGCCTGACCCTGGCTGGTTGCCAGGCCGATGGACGCAGTTTTTGGATCGCTGTCATCCCCCACACCTGGAGCGCCACCACCCTTCAGTACCGAAAGGTTGGTGACCCGATGAATCTAGAGATCGATTTGCTGGCCAAGTACACCGAACGCCTGTTGTTCGCTGATAGACAGCATCCCAAAGGGCCTGATGCCTCCCCGGCAGCGCCGCAGGAGGACTCCTTCCCCATCAGTGCCGCCTGGCTCAGTTCCCAGGGGTGGTGATCCGGACCCGGTTGACCCTCCCACCACGCCAGCCGTGTCCTGTGCCCTTACTGGCTCTGTCCATCGAGGGGCAGCAGCCAGATCGAACCGGTTTCTCGATGCAGCTCAATCCGAAACTCCTGGCCGGGCTCCAGGCCCATGCGCCGTGTGTAGGCCTGGCCGATCAGCAGGTTGCCATTGCCGTGAACCCGGGTGCGAAATTCGGCCTGACGGCCACGGCTCAGGCTGGAGTTGCTGCTGGCGGAAGGCAGGGAGTAACCCTTGGCGGCCACGAGGGCTCGATAGAAACTCTTTTTCAGCACCCGACCACTCGGACCCACATAGCCACAGCCTCGGGCGATCTGATCTTCTGGCCGGTTACCCAGTGAACGGGCCTTGTCGAGAAGCGCTTTGCCCTCAAGGGGTGTAGGGGCTGGCGAAGGAACGGATTCGGTCCCAGCCGAGGCCCTTAAAAAAGTCATAGGGCACCTGTCGTGGAATTCTGTCCTGATTCTGCCGACGGTGTGGCCGACTTTGCAAGGGTTTCAAAGCAAAGATCAACAAGTCAGGCAGATGATATTCATAGCTGTCAGGATTCTGTCTTGGCCATGATCAATCTCCAATATTGTGTCTTCGTAAGATTTCAAGAGGTAAGCATCTAATTGTGTGGATACACTGATCTTGGTAGATCTTGCTAGCCTGTGCCCCAACCTGAGACAAATTTCAGGATCTGGGATGGAGAATGGCACCAATGATGACTTCTGTCTCCACTGATCCCCCGCCAGGTTCCGCGGATGATCCAATGGGATTGTTACGTCTGATTCAGCAAATAACATCCCATCTTGTTGTTGGGGTGATCGCCCTGATTCTGATCGGAGGTTCCACACGGGTCATGGAAGCTGGTCTGGCATGTCCGGACTGGCCCCTTTGTTATGGGAGTCTTCTGCCAGGAAGGCAAATGAATCTCCAGGTTTTTTTGGAATGGTTTCATCGACTTGACGCTTTTTTGGTGGGTTTGGCGCTGCTTACTCTGAATCTTGTTGTTCTATCGCGTCGATCCTTGCTGCCTCCATGGCTTTCTTGGTGCACTGCAATAGCTCTGGTTTTGGTAGCCATACAAGGGGCACTGGGTGCTTTCACGGTTAAGTCACTTTTGGCTTCTATCAGTGTCACTTCTCACCTGGGTACGGCCCTGATTCTGTTATTCCTTTTAAGTGCCATGGACCAGGCTCTGCGATGCCTCAGATCAAAAAAAGATCAGTTTGGACAAGCCTTTTCAGCGATTCCAAAACCACCTGACTGGTGGTTGCCTTTACCACTG
>JBEIVL010000033.1:0-22673 GCA_040373885.1 Aphanothece sp. | reverse complement strand
GGGGTGGTCCTCAGTTTTCCCCCCGATGCCCTCGTCTCGGTGGCTCTTGCCATCGCCGGTCCGGGCGCTTCCCTGGAAGCTTTGGAGGTGGCCATCAACCAACCCGCCTTGCTCAGGCGCAAGATCGATCAACGGCGTGAGACGTTGCATCAATTGTTGTTTAGCGCCCTCGAGATGGTCAACACCTCCCTGGCCAGCACTTTTGCCGTGAATCAGATGATGCGTCTCGATGACCTCATCTTGAGATTGCTGGCCATGCTGCTGCTGCCGCAGTTGCTTGAGGGTGATCTCGATGGCAGCGCCGTTCAGAAGTCCGATTCGGCTTTTCCCCAAAGCGATTTGTTGGAGTGGCTGATGGCCCACCTCGACACGCCAATCAGCCTGAGCCAGATTGAGCAACGCAGCTGCTACAGCCGCCGTTCGATTCAGGCCATGTTCAACAAAAGCTTTGGTTGTGGCCCGATGCAATGGCTGCGCCGCCAACGCTTGGAGCGGGCCTTTGCCATGCTCCAGGACCCTCCAGCCCATGCTTCCGTGACAGCCGTGGCCCAGGCCTGTGGCTATCTGAACACGTCGGCCTTCAGTCGCGACTTTGTCGCCCGCTATGGCATTCGACCTTCTTTCTTGCTGCGTCGTCAAGTTGAGAACAGCCCGGCTAAGCCCCTAAGACTGATGTAGCTTTTGGCGCTAACGGTTACAAATTATGCATTCTTTGACATACCGTAAGCGAATCATTGGTTAAAATGATTGGCAACGATTGTCTTTGACTGTGCGACGCTCTAAGCTCTTATCCGCTTTTTTTGCCCTTCTTGCTTTTGCTGTTGCATTGTGGATTGGTTTTTCCTGGATTCTACATGGCAACAATAGGCGGGTGGCGAGTGAGCCATTGACTCTGACTTCGCCGCAGAGGTCGGGTGAACAATTTATTAAAATTGATAGAAATCTTGCTAATTTTACAAGTGCTTTAGAGTCAAGAAGTACTGCCAGAGAGCGCACAATTGATGTTGGTGTTCATATTGAGAATGTCCATCAGTTTTCCCTCAAAGATAAGGTCTATTGGATGGAAGGATGGTATTGGATCAAGTGGCCCGAGGCGATCGATAAAATCATCAAGGCAGAGAAAATCCCCCCTGATCAAATTGTCGAATTTACCAATGCTGTGGAGGAGACCAATTTAACCCAAACACTTGATACGGCTGAACCGGTTTACCTGGCAAAAGAAGGTCGTCATTATCAGTTGGTTCGGTTTTCAGGTCGTTTTTTTGTCAATGATTTAAATTTGCGTCGCTATCCTTTTGTAGAGATTAGTTTGCCTCTAACAATTGAAAATAAGCCAGACAGTCTCTCCTGTTATCCGTCGGGTCCTGCTTGTGTCGCCCTCAAGCCAGAGCCAGGTGTTGTCAAAATGATGGTGGGTCAATTTGCCGATATCAATGGCTATGACCTCAAGGCAGCGGATGTCCGACCATTCCTGCATCAATACAACACGACGTTTGGTGTCGGTGGCCTTTCGGCTTTTGATGCTGTTGACTTCAACTTGATTTACCATACTAATTTTCTGGCTTCATTGGCTCAGTTTATTCTGCCACTGATGGTGATTATCGGTATTGTTTTGGTGTCTCCCAGTTTGCCCGGGTCGCTTGGTGATGTGAGATTGGCGATTCCAACGACAGCACTGTTGACTTTGATATTTTTGCAGCAGGGTTACCAATCCAATCTCCCTAGTCTGAGTTATACGACTTTTCTGGACTGGCTTTATCTCTATGCCTATTTGATATCGATCATCTTTTTCATTCTATTTTGCTGGTCTACTAACCGATACAATAGTGTCGATGAAGATTTCAAGATTGATGAAGAAATTTTTATTAACCGCGTCGATCGGCGAGTTCAGATCACAGCATTGATTGTATTGATGTTGTTGCTACCTTTTGCTTGGTTTTTTAGGTAAGAATGAATTCTAATGAATTCTATTGATCTCGTGATGCTCTGGATGGCCCAGCTAAGCCACTAGTTCGCTGTCCCAGGTTCAGTGTCCATGCCTTGCTGTCGATGGAATCGTTGTTGGTTGGTGATCCAGAGTTTCCCTAGGGATGCTCAAGGTGGCCTAAGGCGGTCGCAACGAAACCCCGGACCTTGTATTTAAGGTGATTGCTGCGCTTGTGGGGGTTGAAACTTAATTAGTTAAAACTGCGGAAGACTTCGCCGAAGGCCATCAGCGTGTCGTCAATGTCGGCGTCGCTATGGGCCAGGGACGTGAACCCGGCCTCGTAGGAACTAGGAGCCAGGTATACACCCCGCTCCAGCATTGCCCTGTGCAGGCGGCTGAATCGTTCGCTGTCGGTGGCCTTGGCGTCGTCGAAGTTGCGCACAGGGCCAGGGCAGAGGAAGAAGCCGAACATGGCGCTGATGTGCCCGCCGGTGATCGGCACACCGGCCGACAGGGCTGCCTGCTGAATGCCGTCACTGAGTCGTGCCGTAATCGCCTCCAGCCGTTCGTAGGTGCCGGGTTGTTTCAGCAGTTCCAGCGTTTTGATGCCGGCGGTCATGGCCAGGGGATTGCCGCTCAGGGTGCCGGCTTGGTACATGGGACCGGCTGGGGCCACCATCGCCATGATGTCGCTACGGCCGCCGTAGGCCCCCACCGGTAGGCCGCCGCCAATCACCTTGCCCATGGTGGTCAGGTCCGGGGTCACACCGAATTTCGCTTGGGCGCCGCCATAGCTGATGCGGAACCCGGTCATCACCTCATCAAAGACCAACAGGGCACCGTTCTCCCGGGTCAGTTCGCGCAGCCCCTCCAGAAAACCGGGTTCCGGTGGGATGAAGCCGGCATTGCCCACCACCGGCTCGACAATCACCCCGGCTATTTCGCCCGGGTTGGCGGCAAACAGCTCTTTGACCGATTCGAGGCAGTTGTAGGGGGCAGTCAGCGTGTTGGCTGTCACCGAGCGCGGCACACCGGGAGAATCGGGCAGGCCCAGGGTGGCGACCCCCGAACCAGCTTTGACCAAGAACATGTCGGCATGCCCGTGGTAGCAGCCTTCAAACTTGATCAGTTTCTCTCGGCCTGTGAAGGCCCGCATCAGGCGCAGCACTGCCATGCAGGCTTCGGTGCCTGAGTTGACGAAGCGAACCATCTCCACCGAGGGCACCGCCTCGATGACCATGGTGGCCAATTGATTTTCAAGCTCGCAAGGGGCTCCGAAGCTGGTGCCTTTTTCGAGGGCCTGGTGCAGGGCCGCAATCACCTGGGGATGGCTATGGCCGCAGATCGCTGGTCCCCAGCTGCCGACGTAATCGATGTAACGGTTGCCATCCACGTCCCAGGCGTAGGCGCCGCTGACGCGATCGAACACGATCGGATGGCCCCCCACCGAGCGGAAGGCCCGCACGGGAGAACTCACCCCGCCAGGCATCAGATGTTGGGCCGCAGCGAAGATCTCCTGGGAGCGGGTGGTGTTGAACACAGAAGGGGAAGCGGGCGCTGAGGATGAGACCGACAAGGCGGGATCCGGGGACGGACATCGGGAAGACATCACAGATCTTGGCCCAAAGGGGTGCCCCTGTGCCGCCACGGTCAGATTTCGTGGTTTGCGAGTGGCTCGGGCGCTCCCCCTCAGAGGCCATTGCTCAGCAGGGCCAGGCTCAGGCCGACCATGGAATCGCGATGGACCTTGGGCTGATGGCCAGGGGTGCTCGGGTCAGCCCGCCCGTTGCACCACCGATCGCTCTGCCAGCCCCTCTGCCGGCCGGGCAGGGCCCCTGAGTACCTTGTGGGCGGCTAGCCCTTCCACCCCCCACCAGTGATCCCCGCCCCGAGCCCCCCCCGCATGGAGGACCCGATCGATTGGCCGGCGATCGAGCGCCAGTGCCGCGCCATCTTGCCGGCCCGGGGCGTGGTGGCGGCCCGCCAAGAGCTGCTGGCCTACGACTGTGATGGGCTCACTCTGCAGCGTCACCAGCCCCCCCTGGTGGTGTTGCCGGAAACCACCGACCAGGTCGCGGCCGTGGTCAGCCTTTGTCATCAACAGGGCGTTCCCTTTGTGGCCCGCGGCAGTGGCACGGGTCTCTCCGGCGGCGCCGTGGCCGAAACCGGCGCCCTGGTGATCGCCACCAGCCGCATGCGCTCGATCCTTGATCTGGATCTGGCCAATCGCCGGATCACGGTGCAGCCCGGGGTGATCAACAGCTGGGTCACCCGCGCTGTCTCGGGCGAGGGTTACTACTACGCTCCGGATCCCTCCAGCCAGGTGGTCTGCAGCATCGGCGGCAACGTGGCTGAGAACTCCGGTGGGGTGCATTGCCTCAAATATGGCGTCACCAGCAACCATGTCCTTGAACTGGAGGTGGTGCTGCCCGATGGCACCATCACCCGCCTGGGCAGTGGGCTGGCCGAAACCCCTGAGCTGGATCTGCGGGGCGTCTTCATCGGCAGCGAGGGCACCCTGGGCATTGCCACCGCCATCACCCTGCGCCTGTTGCGCGCGCCCCAGAGCGTCGCCGTGCTGTTAGCGGATTTTGCCGCCATGGAGGCCGCCGGTGAGGCCGTGCGGGCGGTCACAGCGGCCGGACTTTTGCCGGCCGGCATGGAGATCATGGACAACTTCACCATCAATGCCGTTGATGATCTGTTCGGCTGCGACGAATACCCCCGCGATGCGGCGGCCGTTCTGTTGATCGAACTCGATGGCCAGGAAGGGGAGGTGGCTGCCGCCCTGTCCATCGCCGAGGCCCTTTGCCTTGAATCCGGCGCCCGCACCGTGCGGCGCGCCACCGATGACGAGGATCGGGCCCGGTTGTGGAAGGGCCGCAAATCGGCCTTCGCCGCTGTCGGCCGAATCACACCGACCTATTACGTGCAAGACGGGGTGGTTCCCCGCAGCGCTTTGCCCAAGGTGCTTGCCGCCATTGAGGCCCTCGGGCGCCACTACGGATTGCCGGTGGCCAATGTCTTTCATGCCGGTGACGGCAATCTCCATCCCTTGATCCTCTATCGGGCCGACGAGCCCGACGTCACTCGGCGCGTGCAGGAGCTGGGGGCCGACATCCTGCGGCTCTGCATCGAGGCCGGCGGCAGCATCACGGGCGAACACGGGGTCGGCAGCGACAAGCGTTGTTATCTCGACTGGATGTTCGAGCCCGATGATCTGGCCACCATGACGTTGGTGCGGCAGGCATTTGATCCGGCCGGGTTGGCCAACCCCGGCAAGATCTTTCCCACTCCCAGTAACTGCGGCGAGTCGCGGCGGCGCTCGCAGTGGGCCATGGCCCACCCCGAACGCGAGCCTGTTGAGTTGTTCTAAGTCAGGGCCCGGGCTGCTAAATAAGAGGGGCTTTGCTTTTGCCCGGTCATGGCCTCGGAAATCTTCGGCACCGCTGCCCTGTTCTGGGTGTTGATCGGTGTTGGACTGGCGTCAGGAGCTCTGATGGTGCGGCTGTTTCGCTGACGACAGTCCTGTTCCCGGCTGTTCGCTGGTCGCGGCTCTCCACCCGGGCCCCTAGGCTCAGCCGGCTTCCGGTGAGAGGATCATGCAGGTTCTGGTAGTGGGTGGCACCGGCACCCTCGGCCGCCAGATTGCCCGACGGGCTCTGGATGCTGGTCACAATGTGCGTTGCATGGTTCGTTCGCCCCGTAAGGCCTCCTTCCTGCAGGAATGGGGTTGCGAGCTGACAAGGGGGGATTTGCTTGAGATCGATAGCCTTGACTACGCTCTTGAAGGGCAAGAGGCCCTGATTGACGCCGCCACGGCCCGAGCCAGCGATCCACGCAGCACTTACGACATCGACTGGACCGGCCAACGCAACCTGCTGACGGCCTGCGGGCGCCATGGCCTCAAGCGGGTGGTGTATGTGTCGCTGCTGGGGGCTTCTCAACATCCGGATGTGCCCTTGATGAACATCAAGGCCTGCACCGAGGCCTGGCTTGAAGCCTCTGACCTCGATTTCACGATCCTGCGGGGTGCGGCGTTCATGCAGGGCCTGATCAGCCAGTTCGCCATCCCCGTATTGGAGGGGCAGACCGTGTGGGTCAGCGGTGTGCCAACCCCCATTGCCTACATGAACACCCAGGACATGGCCCGTTTTGCCGTCGCGGCCCTGGAGCGTCCTGAGACGATCCGCCGCGCCTTTCCCGTGGTCGGGCCCCGTGCCTGGACCACGGCGGAGGTCACCCAGCTCTGCGAGCGGTACAGCAACAAGGACGCCAAGGTGTTCCGGGTGCCCCCAGTTTTGATCAACCTGATGCGCTCGGTGGCCGGGTTCTTCGAGCCAGGCCTGAACGTGGCCGAGAGGCTCAGTTTCGATCGTGTCAGTGGCGGTGGCACACCCCTCGATGCGCCGATGGAGGAGTCCTACGCCGCCTTTGGCCTCGATCCGGCTGAAACAACCACGATGGAGTCCTACTTGCGCGAGTACTACGACACGATTCTGAAACGACTGCGCGAGATGGAGGCTGACCTCGTCAAGGACGCCAAAAAGAAGCTGCCCTTTTAAACCGCTACGCACCTGGCCGTCTTGCCAGTGCGTGTGTACTATCGCTTGACGTCCCGCAGGCGCTTCCCAGGCCATGGCCATTGCCCAGATCAAGAATTTGCAACGCCGTCTCGGCAACCTGGAGGAGGAAGCCGAGGCCGAGCTCAACCGGGCCTGCGGCCACGAGCTCTGGCAAACCCTCGGGTTCGATGCCCTCGACACCATGGAGGATGCCGATCGCCGCGCCCGGGCCAACTATTACTACGGTCAACTTCAGACCGTCCGCGAACTGCGTGAGGCCCTTGGTTGAGGCAGGGTCCCTCTGGTGGCCGGGCTGACGCCACGGCTTGCCGCCCGGTTGGCGGGGGCGCGGCCCCGACCCAGCCGATCCAGCCTTTGTCTCTCCTGGGCAGTGAGATGGCGCCATTGCCCCGCCGCCAGACCGTCCAGGTTCAGGGGTGGCTCCCCGTCCATCAGATCAATCCCCACCCGCAGCAACCTCAGGGTCGGCAGACCGACGGCGGCCGTCATGCGACGCACCTGACGATTGCGTCCTTCCCGCAGTTCGATTTCGATCCAGCTGGTGGCGATCGAACGGCGTGTCCGAATGGGCGGCGTGCGCTCCCCCAGACCCGCCTGGGCCACGTCCAGTTCGCTCAGGGTGCGGGATCGGGCCGGCAGGGTGAACCGTCCCTGCAGCAGGATTCCAGAACGCAGGGGGTCCAGGTCGGCGTCCTCGGGTTGACCCTCCACTTGGGCCCAGTATTGCCGCCAATGGCCCCAGCGCGGATCCGTCAGCCGTTGTTGCAGCAGCCCCTCGTCAGTGAGGAGCAGCAGTCCCTCACTGTCGCCATCGAGACGGCCCGCGGCGTAGACGTCGGGGATAGGCACATGGTCGGCCAGGGTGCGGAAGCGGCTGCCGACCTCAGGGCTGAACTGACTCAGCACGCCGTAGGGCTTGTGAAACAACAGGGTCGTCACGGCGGCGGCCGGCTTGACGTTTCATTGTCCCTGGCGCCAGTCATTTTCCCAGGCGTCATTCATTTTCCCTGGCGCCAGCGCCAGAGATTGACCACCCCGATGGAAATCAGCAGCAGGCCCAGATCCATCGAGACGGGGGGCAAAATCATCGTTGGGACCATGGGGAGGAATCCGGACCCTAGCCAGTGGTTGCTGGGATGGTCTGCACGGGGAACCTGGGAGCCGTGCTTGCTGGATTTGGCTTCCGTGCCGCCCTAGGGGCCACCGGTACAGTGGAGACGACTTGCATCGCCCAGCCCACCGCATGATCGAGACGTCCGGAGTGATTGAGAAGGAACAAGGCAATGGCTTCTATCTGGTGACCCTCGAGCAGCCGGCAGGCCACCAGTGCCTCTGTCGTGCCGCGGGCAAGCTCACCAAGTTCCGCATCAAGCTTCTGGCCGGCGACAAGGTGCTCGTTGAAATCAGTCCCTACGACCTTTCCCGCGGCCGCATCACCTACCGGGAGCGCAACGCCGGTGCAGCCGGACCCCGGCCCGGTGGCAATCGTCCGGGCGGGCCCCGTCGCCGTTGAGTTACAGCGCCGGGACCCGCATTGAGGAGCCCCCTTTCAGAGGGGCACCTTCAACAACCCCTCGAGCGCTGATTTGAATTCACTGCGCTGCTTGACTCCTTGCCATTGCTGCCGCAGCTCCTTGTTGAAGAAGAGCTGCACGGTGGGGGTGCCTGTCACCCCTGCCTGCTTGGCGATTTCAGGGTCGGCCTCAATGTCGATCTCCACTCCAAGGGCCCGTCCTTCGAGTTCGTTGAGGACTCGCTTCAGTTGGGGCTTCAGCACGTGGCAGGGGCCGCAGCTCGGAGAGGTGTAAACCACTAACAGGGGTTTGCTGGTGTCGTGGTAAAGCTTGCGCAGGGCATAGCCCCCTTTCTGCCAGAGAGCGGTGGGGTCGAAATTGTCGGCATCGCTGATGGCTGTGGCTTGGGGCTCACCCGCTAGGTCCGGTTCAATGCTCTTGCGTACCACCGGACGAGCCAGTTGGTGGTGGCTGAGCCAGCGCTCGGCGGCTAGAGCCGCCTGGCAGCCGCTACCAGCGGCGGTGATGCCTTGGCGCCATTCGGCGTCGGCCACATCTCCGGCGGCGAACACCCCCTCTGCACCGGTTTCCGGTCGGCCGGGCCGGGTGATCAGATAACCGCGTTCATCCAGTTCCAATTGCCCCCGCACCAGATCGGTGTTGGGGGTATGGCCGATGGCATAGAAGAGGCCCCTGACGGGCAGGTCTTCAGTGGCATCGGTCAGTCGATCGCGCAGGCGGATGGCACCCAGCCAGTCGTCGCCAAGACCGGCCACCACCTCCCGGTTCCAGTGGACGGTGATGGAGGGGTTGGCCAGGACCCGATCCGCCATGGCTCCGCTGGCCCGTAGGCGGTCGCCGCGAACGATCAGATGGACCTGACTGCCATATTTGGTCAGATAGACGGCTTCTTCGCAGGCGGAATCCCCACCTCCGACCACGGCCAGCTGCTCTTGGCGGAATTGGGGGGTGGCGCCATCACAAATGGCGCAGGCACTGATGCCCCGGCTCCAGAAGCGCTCTTCGTCATTGATACCCAGGCGGTTGGCACTGGCACCTGTGGCCAGGATGACGGCGTGGGTCAGGATCGTTTCCCCTTCCGAGGTGGTGAGCCGGTACGGACGCTCGGAAAGATCAATGGACTCGGCATCGGCTTCCACCAACCGGGTCCCCCAGCGCAGAGCCTGGGCTTTGCAGCGATCCATCAGCTCGGGCCCAAGAATGCCGTCGGGAAAACCCGGGTAGTTCTCGACGTGGGTGGTGGTCATCAGCTGTCCACCAGGAATGCCCCCCCGTTGGAAGCCTGTGATCAGCAAGGGGGCCAGGTTGGCTCGGGCGGCATAAATGGCTGCGGTGTACCCGGCAGGACCTGAACCGACAATCACCAGGTTCTCAATGGCCATTGCAGCCGAGGAATGGTCTGACGAGTCGGGAAGGGACACGTTGGCGACCATGGGCGCTTATGTGGAATGACTTCGCGTAAGACTAGGGTCAAGCGCCCTAAAAAAAGACTGAACCGGAAATCGAATTCAATCCTGAAGAAAAAATTTAGATTTCGAGTAGGCCATCGGTCTCTGGCCATTGTTGAACAATGAGATTGGTGGGAACCATCAAAATGCTTGAGCGAAGCTCATCTGGGTCTTCATTCAGAGCCACAAGCCATTCGCGAAATTCTTCGTTAAGCGCAAAACTTTCCTCGTATAATTCCAAAGTGTCGAGAGCTGACCGACGGGCGAGTGCCCAGCAAACAGCAACGGTCAAGCGGCGGTGCACCGAGGCGTCCATTCATGTCGTCCGGCTGGGGAGCATTTTGCCTTCCTGTTGGTTTGGTTAACGTGTTTGTTGATACATAGTTGCAGGGTTTGATCTCTTTGACAGCTTTTCCTGACTTGATCGGCGGCAGATTCAGGTTAAATCTTGCTTAAATTTGGTAACTGGGGGCCCCGCATTTCAATCACGCCTCCAGCCTCGGCTCTCAGGGCCTGAAGTTTCGAGCGCGCATCACTGATGCCTCCCCAGCCTCCTGGCTCAGGCTGGCTAGCCACTTTCGGTGGGCTGATCCTGTACGGCTCGCTCAGCGACCAGCAGCGGGCATGGCCCATCAGCAAGGGGTCGGCCGGAGCGAACACATAGGAGGGCTGACGCGGTCCGGGGTCACCGGCAGGGGCTGCTTCGCCCACCCGCACGGCCCTGGTGATCGCCTGCACAAAACGACTCCGTGTCACCACCGTCGTCAGGTAGGCCACCACCCTCAGCCGCGGCGCGTCAAACCCCTCTGAGCACATGTCCACGCTCACCAGCCATTGCCCGTCGCCGGATCGGAAGGCCTTGAGCATTGCCTCAGCCTCCCGGTCCTGGGAGTGCACCAGCTTGACCCGATCCCCCTGCTCAATGAGCAAGGCGGTGATCTGACGGGCGTGCTCGATGTCCCGGGCCACCACCAGGCCACCGGCCCCTGGTTCCCGTTGGCGGACCCAGGCCAGGCGCGAACGGGCCTGCAGCAACACCCGCAGGGCAATGCCCCCCCCGTCACCCAGATGGACGGCCCGCCGCAGATTGCGGGCCCGCCAGCTTTCGCGGCTCTCGGCGGAGAGGGGCGAGTGTTCCCGTTCGTCCCCTTCCTGGATCCGGCCGTGCTCCACCCAGCCATCTTGAAAGCGAAATTCCAGCGGGCGCACATCGCCGGCCTCGATCAACTGGCGGGGCTCGATGCTCAGATCCGGCACGATCTGTTCTCCTCCCCCTTCGTCGCTCGGAATCGGCAAGCGCCGGGCGGCGCAGAACGCGAGGTTGTCGGCTCGAAAGGGGGTGCCCGAAAGTCCCAGCCGCAGGGTGGCCGCTGCGCTGATGCGGCTGAAGGCCGGCCCCCAGGTGCCCGTCTCCGGTTCATCGGGATCGAGGCCGAGGTGGTGCACTTCATCGGCGATCACCAACCAGCGAACCCCTTGGTCGGCTCCGGCCAGTAGCGCCGTCGGATCACCCTGGGCTCGCGTCGCCGCCTGATAACTCAGAACCAGCCCATGGTTGGACTCAAGTTGGGCGCCCCCTGGCCAGGGTTCCAATACCAGCCCGAGGCGCCGCCCGGTTTCCAACCATTGATGGCCAATCGTGGTGCGGTGGCTGAAGATCAGCACGCGATCGAGGTGGCCCTCCCGCCAAAGCCGTCGAAAACCCAACAAAGCGCCGATGGTCTTGCCCGCCCCGGGTCCGGCATGCACCAGCACATCCCTTTCGCCGGCCGGCCCCTGCCGCAAACGGCGCCGTAACAGTTCGATCAGTTCGCGTTGCCACAGGCGCGGTTCGATGCTCGGGGCCGTGGCGATCGATTCCGCCAGGGGATTGGAGCGAGGGCGCAGGCCAAGATCGAAAGAAGGGAGCGCCATGATCGGATTCTGGGGCCCCGCTTTACCCGGTCGCCGTGCCGCTGTTCCAGTCCCTGACCATGGCGCATCCGGATTCCGCCCCCGCCGCGTCCGTTCCCTCTTCTGCCATCGGCCCCATTTCTGCCTTGGTCCCACTTCTGCCGCCTCCGCCCCCATGGCCCCAGGCGCTCCTGCTCCTGCCCCGGCGCCAGTGCAGGGGCCTGCGACCTTGACTGCGCCTGGGGATCAAGGCATCTGGTCGGATCCCTTTCGGCCCCGTTTCCCCTGGTGGGGCGGTGATCTCCAGACCCTGCGGGACAGCCTCCATCCCCCCCGCCTGTGCACCGATCGGGCGCAGGCGGCCACCATCGCCCTCGCCGGAGCGGATCGTCTGTTGGCTCGGGTGGAGGGGACGAATGGGGCTTGGGGCTGGGTCGTGCTGGTGCATGGCTTGAGCGGCTCTAGTCAGGGACCCGGTCTGCGGCGCCTGGCCCTGGTGTTGCGGCGGCGGGGGTTGGCGGTGGTGCGGCTGAATTTGCGCGGGGCGGGCCCAGGCCGCCCGTTGGCCCAGGGCAGCTACGCCGCCTGTTGCGATCAAGACCTGCTGGCCGCCCTGGCCTGGGCCCGTCTCCAGGCGGGCTCCCTGCCTCTTTTCGGTGTGGGTTTGTCCCTGGGGGGCACGGTTCTGCTCAACGCCACCTTGAATGGCCTGCGCCAGAACCCTTCGCTTGGATCGCCCCTCGACGGTCTGGCCTGCGTCAGCAGCCCCCTGGATCTGGAGGCCTGTCTGCGCCAGATTGAGCGCCCCCGCAACGCGATCTACCAGCGCTGGTTGCTGCGGCGCTTGGTCGATGAGGTGGCCAGCGATCCCGGCGGGCTGGCCGCCGCCGAAGCCCAAGCCCTGCGGCGGGCCCTGCGCCTCGGCTCGATTCGCGCCTTTGATGCCGGTATCACCGCGCCGCGCTGGGGTCATGCCTCCGTTGAGGCGTATTACGCGGCGGCCAGTCCCCTCAAGATGATGCTGGCCTTGGCAGCGGATGGGTCCAGAGTGAATCTGCCCCCCTTGCTGCTGCTGCAGGCCGCCGACGATCCCTGGGTTCCACCTGGGGCCCTGGAGACCTTGGCCGCTCGGATCAATGCAGCGGACCGAGAATCTCTCGCTTCGCCGCCGGGGGGTTCGCCCAGGCTGTTGATCAGCCCTGGTGGGGGTCACAACGGCTTCCATGGCCAAGGTGATGGACGCCATCGCCCCCAGGCCAGCTGGGCCGATCGCATCGTCGCCGCCTGGTTGGATTCGCTAACCGCAAACTCCTGAGTGGGACGGCTCTGTCCCCAGTTCAGCCAGGGCCGCTAGAGGTGGGGGCAAGCTCCATGCGGTCGATGATCCAGGCGTCGATCGGCATGCCACCCAGCAGGTGCTCGCGCACGATTCGATCCAGCCGCTCCGGCGTCACCCCGCCGTAGGTGACGCCGTCGGGCCAGATCAACAGAATCGGACCGCCCTGGCAGATGCGCAGACAATCCACCTTGCTGCGCAACACGATTCCCTCGGGCCGGCTGGGATTCTCCAGATCCAGCTCCCGGACCAGTTGCTTGAGCCGCTGCCAGCTGGCGGCGCCCAGCTCTGGCTCACAGCACTGGGCTTTGGTCGGCGTGGCGCACAGCAGCAGGTGGGCTTGAATCAGGGGGGCCTGCATCAGGCGGGTTGGAGGGACTGCAGTCCATGGCCCGCCGCCTCCAGCACCGCCTGGCGGGCCCAGCCATCGACCGCCAGCACATCGTCCAGGGAGGGCGTGGTGGTGAGGTCGAGGCGATGACGATCACAAACTTGCTCGATCAGGCGAGGGATGTCGAGAAAATGGATGCGTTCTTCCAGGAATAAAGCCACCGCCTGTTCGTTGGCGGCATTCATGACCGCCGGCATGGTGCCCCCCGCCCGCCCGGCGGCGTAGGCCAGCGCCATGCAGGGGTACTTGGCCCGGTCCGGGGCCCGGAAGGTGAGCTGGCCGATCTCGGTGAGATCAAGGCGGCGCCAAGGGGTGTCCAGCCTCTCGGGCCAGCTGAGGCAGGAAAGAATCGGCAACTTCATGTCCGGCCAGCCCAACTGGGCCAGGACGGAGGAATCGGCTAGCTCGACCATCGAGTGGATGATCGATTGGGGGTGAATGACAATCTCGATGTGGTCGTAATCGAGGCCAAACAGGTAGTGGGCTTCGATCACCTCCAGACCCTTGTTCATCAAGGTCGCCGAATCGACCGTGATCTTGCGGCCCATGCTCCAGTTGGGATGGCTGGTGGCATCGGCCACGGTCGCTTTGGCCAGATCCTCCGCCGGCCAGTCCCGGAAGGCACCTCCTGAGGCCGTCAGCTGGATGCGCCGCAGGCCGGGTGTTGGCTGACCCGTGGACAGCCGTGCCGTTTCGGGCCAGGGAGTGCCCTGGAGGCACTGAAAAATGGCGGAGTGCTCGGAATCGGCCGGCAGCAGTCGACTGCCGCTGAGCTCCAGTTCGGGCAAAACCACTGGCCCTGCGGCGATCAACGTCTCCTTGTTGGCCAGGGCCAGATCCTTGCCGGCCCGGATCGCGGCCAAGGTGGGCAGCAGACCGGCGCAGCCAACAATGCCCGTCACCACCAGCTCAGCGCTTGACCAGGCGGCCACGGCACAGATCCCCTCATTGCCCCCGAGGATCTCTGGCATGCGCAGGGGCCCCTGGTTGGCCTCCAGGGCCGCCAGCCTCTCCTGCAGTTCGCCGAGTCGCGCTGGATCGGCCAGGGCGACCGCCTCCGGAGCATGGCGACGGATCTGCTCGACCAGAAGGTCGAGGTTGTTGCCGGCGCTCAGGGCCACCACGCGGAAGCGCTCCGGAAACTCTTCAACGATGTCCAGGGTCTGGGTGCCGATGGAGCCGGTGGAGCCCAGCACGGCAATGGCTTTCAAAGTGAAGGTCCCGGGGGCGACGGCGACTCAGTCTCTCATCGGCCTCGGATGGCGCCGCAGGGGTGACGGCGGGCTTAACTAAAGCCCGGTTGGATCGCTGGGATGCTTTGGTTGCAACGTTGGAATTTCATTGCCCGAGCACGCCTTGAGCGGCAACTCTGGGAGGCTTTTGAGCAGGGCGGTGATCTGGAGGCCTTGGTGGAGGCCACCCGGCAGGAAGCCGTGGCGGGCAATGCCCCCGCAGCGTTTCGCCTTGAGGTGTGGCAACAAACCCTGATCCGCATCCGCCGGATCGAAGCGGCGATGAAGCAGACCCCCCGGCCGCCTGCGGCGAAGGATTAGTAGGCGGTTGGGCAGGGGATTGATCCGTTAACCCGTTATGACCATGGATCGCGTCTTGGTCGGGTTTTTAGAGAAGTACTAAGGGGAATCGCCAGCCAGTGCCGCAGGATCGAAGGTGACGATCTGTTGGAGAACTCCACCGGTAGCTGTTGTAATGCCGCCTTTTTTGTCGAAGATTTCAACCTTGTATTGATTGATGAGTTGATCGCGTAATTGGTCGGCTTTGGCGTAGTCCTTTGTGCTTTTGGCTTCAAAGCGTTGCAGAAGCAAATCAAGGACAACATGTTCCAAGTCCTGGATGTTTGTTTGCTGCACTTCCAAGCCGATGCTCTCCCCTTGAGGCGTTTCCAGGCTGATGCCCATTGATGAGGCTGTCGTTGCCCGGCCTGCCGTGAGGTCAGATTTGGCCGTTGCGCCCAAATCTGCGCCCGAGGATTCGTGAGTTGTAGGTGACAGAAGTCCCAGCACGGATCCGGCCAGCTCCACCAGCAATCGCCAACGCCCCTCCAGGTTTTGTTCTTCCGGGCTGAGGTTGTATTGGCTGGCGTCAACCGTGCGCAGCCGCCCCGCCAGACCCCGCAGCGGCTTGGCCAGATCAAACAATTCCGCCAGGGCGGCTGAGGTGTTCAAGTCGTCGTCCATGGCGGCGACGAAGCGAGACCTGCTGGCGGCCAGTTCGCTCGTCGGTGTGGACTCGTGCAAGCCCGCACCCACCTTCGTCCACCCCAGGGTCTCCCCAACCCCTAGGGCCGCCCTGAGTCCCTGCCAACCGGTTGCCGCCGCATCAAGGGCCGCCCGGGTGAAATCGAGGGGCTTGCGGTAATGGGCCTGCAGCACGAACAGCCGCAGGGTCATGGGGCTGACGCCATCGGCCAGCAGGGCTCGGATCGTGGTGAAATTGCCGAGGGATTTACTCATCTTTTCACCGTTGACATTCACCATGCCGTTGTGGAGCCAGTAGCGCGCCAGGGGCACACCGGTGGCACTCTCGGACTGGGCAATTTCATTGTCGTGGTGCGGAAAAATCAGGTCGGCGCCACCGAGGTGAATGTCGATGGTGTCACCGAGTTCCTCGCGCACCATGGCCGAGCATTCGATATGCCACCCCGGCCGGCCTGGCCCCCAAGGCGAAGGAAAACTGGGTTCTCCCGGTTTTGATCCCTTCCAGAGGGCGAAATCAAAAGGATGGCGTTTGCGACCTTCTTCCTCTTGGTTGAGTCGGCCGCTGGCCCCCTCCTGCTGCTGCTGCAGATCGCGGCCGCTGAGTTTTCCATAATCGCGTTTGGCCGTGACGGCGAAATAGACATCGCCATCGCTGCTGTAGGCCGCTCCTTTCGCCTCCAATTCGCCAATCATGCCCCGAATGGCATCAAGGCATAGGGTGGCCCGGGGTGTGCGATCGGGCTTCAAGATGTTGAGCTGATCCATGTCTTGCCAATAGTCTTCGATATTCCGTTCACTGACCACTGCCATCGTTGTATTTTCCTCGGCAGCTCGCTTCAAAATTTTATCGTCAATATCTGTAAAATTCTGGACGTAGGTTACAGCGTAGCCACTCCATTGCAGATAACGCCGCAACACATCCCAGACGATGTAGCTGCGGGCGTGGCCCAGGTGACACAGGTCATAGACCGTGACGCCGCAGCAATAGATCGAAACCTTCTTCCCCTCGCGGGGCTCGAACGGCTCTAGCCGACGGGTGAGCGTGTTGGTGAGCCGCAGGGTCACAGCAGCGGCCCGGCGGCAGGCCGGGAGTGGCAGAGGTTGGGCACGCTAAGCGTCAGAGGTGGAGCGGCCGATTCAGTAGGGGATGCCCAACAGACGGAAGAGACTGGCCGCGTTGATGATCGGTGCGATCGGCTCCATGGCTGAGCGCAGGCTGTCATTGGCCTTGGCCCAGCCGTGGCGATCCACGACCACCACATCACCCTGCTGCAGCGGCGGATTTTGGGAGGAACCGAGGGTCGCGGCGGGATTGAAGCTGATGGTGGCTTGCTTGATCGATCCGCTCGGCTCCAGCCTCAGCAGCCGCACCGTGGAGGGATTGGCTCGGCGCGTCAGGCCACCGGCGGACAGCAGCGCCCCTGAAAGTGGGCTGTTCGCTTTGACGTTCTGGGGTCCTGGCCGTTCCACCTCGCCCACCACATTCACGCTGATGGTGTCCGGAGCAAAGGTGGAGGAGGCCACCGCGAGCATCTCGGCTTCGGTGAGGTTTTCAGCCCGGGGCACCTGGATGCTGTCTCCGTCGTAGAGCAGCGGGTTGGTGACCTGGCCGCCATTGCGCAGCACCTTGAAAAAGTCGAACCGCAGGGTCTTGACCGGCGACCCTGGTCCCCCAGTCGAGCGCTCGACGGTGATCTGCCGCAGGTCGCCATAGGCGGTGAGGCCCCCAGCCCGTTGCAAGGCGTCCACCAACGTGGGCCAGCCACTGGTCTGAATGAAGGTGGAGGGGGTGTTGGTTCCACCGCTGGAGAGCTGGTTGGTGCCGCCACGACCGATGCTGTACAGACCCGGTCGTTGCACTTCACCGCTGATGGAGATCCGCACCGGACGGGCTTCCACCAGGTCGATGTAGACGATGGGGTGGCGCAGAATGCGTCGATAGCCAGTGGTGATGCGGGCGCGCGCCTGGTCCATGGTGAGCCCCCAAACCGACACACTTCCCAGCCGCGGCAGATTGACGGTGCCGTCACTGAGTACTTCGGCCACCGTTTCGTAGCCCTCCATGTGGAACACCGAGCTTTTCAGCCGGTCTCCTGGGCCCAGGTGATATAGAACCGGTTGGTTCCGCCCGTAGCCCGCGCCGGGCAAGGCGCCAACGGCTTGGGCCCTGGCAAGCAAGCTCGGGTCCAGCAGGCATACCCCGCCCACCACAGCGAAGACAAATGCGGCAGGAACCGCAGGGCGACGGACCATGGTGGAAGCACGCAAGAGCGGCGGACCTCCTCACGCTACGGGAGTTGGCCCCCTGTCAGCTCCAGGTTGCGCCGGGAGCTGGTGTGGTCCTGGGCCCCCAGCCCCAACGCCGGCTAGCTCCAGAGATCGCTGCCGGCAAGCCCGCGCCAGGCCATGACGACGCTCGCCATCGGTGATCAAGGCATCGATGCTCCTGAGCCAGTCGCCGGGGTCGTCGCCAACCAGCACCCCATCGACTTCGTCACGAATCCAGCCCCGGTAGGGCTGACGGTCGGAGTAGAGGCCTGCGGCCCCCGTGCGGGCGGCGTCGATGAATTTCACCGGGGCGCGGGCGGCGTTGAATCGGCTGTCCAGCAGGGGGCACAGCAGCAGGTCGATGCGATTGGCTGCGGTTTCGGCCAGGTAGTGGCTCCAATCCATCGGGTGGATGATCCGCACCCGTGGCAGCCCCCGAAACAGGCGGTTGACCTTGTGGTCACCGAAGACATCGAGATGGGTGTGGTCATGACGCCGCTGTAGGTCCTGGAGAATGGGCTTCAGGAAGAGCATTTCTGGCCAGTGGACACTGGTGCCCAGGTAGGCCAGTCGCAACTGTTGTTGTGAACTCTGCAGCAGTCGCGGATGGGGCCTTAGGGGCAGGCAGGTGGCCCCTAAGTGCTTGTAGCGATCGGCCAAGGTCAAACTGGTGACCCAGATGGTGTCGAATAGGAGCGGTACCAACCGCCGGCGCCGGGTGATCCGTTGCTGCAGCCGGCGCCGATAGGTCTGGGGCAGATCCTGCTGGGCGGCTGGATCGAGCAGATCGTCATCCATGAGGTAAACCAGCTCGCAGCCTCTGCGGCGCAGCCGCCGCAACAGAGGGATCCAGGGGCGGGGTAAGTAGCGGACCACGACCACCCTGGCTAGCGCGCCCAACTCCAGTGCCACAGCCGGGTCCGGGGGTTGGCTGGTATCGATTTCAAGCAGATGCCGTCCGGATTCTTCTAGGGGCAGGCGCAGAAAGTGGTCGATCGTTGAGCCAGCGCCCTGGTGGAGGACGGCAACTTGAGCGAAAGTCGACCTGATCAGATGGGGCGCCACCGGCCTGGTTCCGTTGGCGTCATTCTGAGGGGACGTCCAGGTGTCAGGATTGTTTCAACCTTCAGCCCCCCACCCCGTCGAGATGGCGTTCGCCGATCGCACTTTTTTCGGCGGCGAGCTTGAGCGTTATCGCTGTTTGGAATACGAGAACTTTTCGGCTTATTTTTTACCCCCTCATCAGTTCCCCATCGTCGCCTCTGCCATTGGACGTTTGCGTGCCAGCAGTTACCGCGAGATTTCCCCCCATGGTCCCGGAGAGGTCGACCTCGATGGCAGAGACGGCCACTACTGGCATGTTGTGGTCTGGGATCACGAGCAACGCCAACTGGCTGGTTCGTTGCGTCTGGCCCTTTCCGAATGGCATGGTCACGAATGGAGCGGCCGAGACTCGTACCTGGAACATTGCTATCCAGGCCTGGATGCATTCCTTAAATCCAAGCGAATGGCCTATGCCGAAATCGGCAGAACTTTTGTTGCCGATTCTCACCGGCGCACCACTCCGGCGCTGTTCTTGCTGTTGCGGGCCATGGCGAGTTTGCCAATGGCCACAGGCCATCGGCATCTATTTGGTATGGTGTCTTACAATCAATACCGCTATAGTGATGCCCTGAATCAGGCATTGTTTACCGCCCTACAACAGCCTCCCTATCGTGGCGAACTGGCAATCCCAGCAGCTCGCCATCCGCTTGATGATGATTCTTTAGATTTAAGTAAGTCAAGTGCAGTTGGTGATGATGCAGACAGGGTCCAATTATCGGGATCTTATCTCATCCTAGAACGGGCAATTCGTCAACAATGGGGGGAGGGCTTCAGCTTGCCGGTGCTGCTGCGCAAATACAGCAGCTTTGGTAATGCCAAAGTCATCGCTCTCTCGTTGGCTAAAGATTTTAATCAAATCGTCGAAATTTTAATGCATTGCGACCTTGCCACGTTAAGCGCCAAGCAGCGCCGGTTTTTCCTAGTTGAAGATGTTAAAGAGGTTTGGGTATAAGGGACTGACCAAATTTTTCATTTTATTTACAATTGAACTCAGGATGTAAGTGTTTTGCTGGTCAGCTGATGATGCTCAAAATCACCATAGAGATGACTAATGTGGCTGCAGAGGTCTTGGCGGCTCTTGAAGCTGCGACTGTCGATTGGATGACCCTCCTTGCAGAGGATGGTTGCCTGAGGACCGGTGAGACGATGAAGAATCAGGGATAAGGGTCGGTAGCTGAGTCTTTTTTCAATCGCTGGAAAACCGCGGTAACTGCAGAACCATGGAATGATCGCTGCTCCAGTTCGACGACTGAGAACATAGAGGCTGGGGGATACTCGCTGGGTGATTGGAGTTACGAGCGATCCACTGGGGAAGAGAAAGATACGTCCGCGTTGCTGCAGCATATTCAGCATTTTATGAAAGCCATGCCGCCGCGATGTCGGGTTGAGATGATCCAGATTGGTGTGGCCGTAATTGGTGGCACTCTGCTCTAGGAAAGGCAAAATCCATTTGAGGTGACGGGCCGCTGTCGTCAGGCTGCAATCGCGGAAATAGCCCTGAACCAACAACACATCCAAGGGATGCTCATGGTTGGCGATATGGATTTGGCGATGGGGAAGCGGGCTGGCTCTGCGTTCCATCAGCACATTGACGCCCAAGCCTTTCAATCCCAACTGGGCCGCTCGCACCAGTTGGCGCTTAGCCAAGTTCCGCTGTCCAAACAACAGCGCCAGCAACTGAAGGTAGTAGAGACCAAAACATTGACCCAGGGTCAGCAGGCGCTGGCCGATTTCAAGAGCAGAAGGCCGTGGGGCGATCGCATGGATGGAGAATTCGTGATCGACCACGAAGTTGCTGCGGAAATTAAAATGACTGTCAAAATTACCCTGGAGTTGGGTGGTATTGAGTAAATAATCATAAAATTTATAAAAAAGATCGCGCTTGCATGGCTCAGGATTTTGCCAAAAACTAGCCAAATCTTGTTGGTCCGTTAAACCAGGTAAATTATAATAAGTTTTCCCCATCACTTTGGTGGGAATACCGTGATAGAGAGCCTGTAGTCCAACTGTGCTATTGATAGTGATTACGGCCTTGGCATGTTTGAGAATTGGGCCAAGCGCTCCATCGTGAAAATATAGAATTTTGCTTTCAACTCCATGACGCCTTGCTGTAGCCTTAATGTATTTGCCATAGTGATTGTAGCCTCGATCCCGAGGGTGATGTTTAAAAATAAGTCGATCACCGCTGCAATGATGTTGAGCAAAGGAGGCAATTAATTCCTCAATGAAAGGTTCCATGCCCCAGTATTGCGATCCCAGGCTCACCTGGGAGTCGCTGGACACCTGAAGAGGTACGAGGAAGTAGGGGCGGCCATCATGAAGTTGGGCATGAACTTTTTTCTCGGTAAAACGGTAAATATGTTTGCGAAGTAGACCGCGAATTTGATAAAGTAGATAACTGGGTTTTGGTTGTAACTTGTGCGGACCCCTTATGATTGGGAAATCGGTCAATGAATGTTGTATGAAGGTCGGGAATTTCCAGGCTTTTCGCCAGCGAGACCCTGGTTTCTCATAATTGGATCGAATGCTGTTGACCTGGGGAAGGGCTTCGTAGAAGCTGGCGGGTTGGTTAAGAGACGATCGGGCGTTGACCCGCTCCCGCTCGAGCGTAATGAAATTGGGTCGGATGTACCCAAGTTCAAACACCCAGGCATCAATCTCGAATTCTCGTTCGGGTTGTTGGTTCAGTGTGGCAATGACTTCGATGGCCAGGCGATGGGGATCAATGAAATCGCCATACATGAAGACATGGCGAATGCCTTTGTCCAGCAGCACCCGCCTTAAAAAGGCTGGATAGGCCTCCATGTTGCCGCGGTAGGGCAGGCATTGGTTTTTTTCGAAGCCAAATTCATGCAAGGGGAACATCACCTTGGTGACCGGCACCCCCTGGCGCTGCAGGTCATTGGCGAATCGCGCAAAAAACGTTCCCAAGGGCCCCATCAGCAGGAGGACAGGTCCTTTGATGGCGATCTGCCTCATCGGCAAGGCCTTGGAAAGAATGTTTACAGTAGTCCGGTTGGAGGACCTATCTGTTCTGCTTGATACGCTCTCGCCACCGTCCCCAATGGCGAAACAAGCGACGCCACCAGCCCAGGCCTGATCCGGGCGCCGATCGCCAGGCCAGTAATTCTTCAATCGCCTCCTCCGGCTCGATGAAAAGTCCGCTGCGGCGGCTCACGTAACGGGGGTAGGCGATCAGGGCGCCGTACACCAGTTCGTCGATCGTCAGGCGTCGTCCCCGTCGCGGGCAGTTGAATTGGTCGTTGCTGAGGCCCCAGCCGGCATAGAAGGGCAGACCCCAGGTGTGTACCTCCACACCCCTTAGCAGGGCCTCGAACCCGGACAGCGAGGTGAGTACATGCACCGCATCCACCTGGTCGTAGAACGCCTCGATGGCTCCTGCCTCGACCTTTTCATCCCAGAAGCCCGCCTCTGCCTCAGGGGCGGCGCTGCTGTTGCGCAGCCCCGCCACCACATCGGGGTGGGGTTTGTACACGATCCAGGCCTCCGGTTCGGCCGCCCGCACCGCCGCCAGCAACTCTCTGTTGCGGCGGATCCGTGGGGCGCCATAACGAATCGACGCGTCCCCTTCCACCTGGCCGGTCACCAGCACCACCCGAGCCTTGTCGGCGGGACGGCTCCAACGGGCCTCGTTGAGGTTGTATTTGGTCAGACGGGCTGCCACGAGGGATTGGCGCAGCGCCTTGGCCCTTTGGCGTTCGTTGCCGCTGAAAATGTGGGTGGCCAGGAAGGTTTCAAGATCACTGGGGTGGCCGGCGTCGTAGTAGATCCCACGTTGGTCGAGGACCCAGGAGACAGGTTCGATCAAGTTGGCCCCAAGGCCCACCGAGCGCAGAAAGCCATCCTCGATGCGCAGCAGTTGGGCCTCCGCATGGGAGGGAAGCCAGGCCGCCACACCATCGCCGGGATCTCTCCCCCAGATGGCCAAGGTCGTGCCGGGGCCTTGGG
>JBEIVL010000013.1:0-40694 GCA_040373885.1 Aphanothece sp. | reverse complement strand
GCTGGTTTTCCAGAGTCTCCCTAGAAGGAAGTGTTCTTGATAACAATGAGATTTACCCAGCCAGGGCCTTGGATATTCATTCGATCGAATGTCTGGATCAGTTTCCTTTGCGGGATGCGAATAATGAAACCTGCTGGTTCTACCCCACTGAAGATGGTCGGTATTTAAGTTGGGAGAAACGCAGTCGCATCATTGCCCAACCTGGATTCTTGCCTGAACCTCCCGACGAGGAAGAGGGCCAGGATTATCAACGCAGCGAAATTCACCTGCTGTGGTCGCTGATGGCCGACGATCAGAGTCTTACCTGTGTTGGCCTGACCTACAAACGAAAGCGGATTGAATGGCCCTTGCTCAAGATTGATCCAGAACCTTTCGCGACCTGGCGGTCGTTTCGTGTTGATTACAGCAGCGAGACCGGCCATGTCGAAGAATCCTGCATCACGGTGTTCAACCTGTGATTCTGAACATCTTCGGCTCCTGTTTCGGCAATCGCATCGGCATGGATGGCATCCCACAAGACCGAACATTCAGGAATTGAATCAATTCACCGCAATGCGGCTCATTCAGTCAATTCCTGCCACCAGGACGGATCAAGTTTCGTTTTCGCTCTCGCTCTCGCTTTCACTTTCGCTCCCCTCGGCGCCATCGAACTGCTGCATCAGCAACCCCCTTTGATACTCAAGAGACAACGCCTCCAGATGGGCTCTGGCCTGGTCTCTCAGCGCCGGATCCACCTGCTCAAGGGTCGTGCCATCGGGAACCCGCATCCTCAGCACGAGGGCCAGGGCATCAAAGAGGCGAACCTGATCGTTCTGCCAACCCTGGTAGTCAGTGACCAACGAAATCAGAGCTTGATCGGGAAGCTGGCCGGCACGCACCTGGTGGCGCAGCCCTTGCATCTGGGCCAAGCGCGACGACGTCACCATGGCATGGGCCGCTCCAAGAGCCGCCAGCGCATCCGCCGCTTCCCGTTTCAGCAGACTCATGTCCCGCTGCAGCACCGCCTGCTCCATGGTCAGAGGCTCACGGGAGGCGGGAAAACCGCCGTTGGCCCCGGCCCCGTCACTGCCCGAAAGGCCGGATCCAAAGCGTTGCTCAGACACCAGAAGTCTGGAATCCGCCTTCGCCCGCCCCTGGGGGACGGACGGACGCCAGGGGGGCAAGAGCTCATCACTGGCGCCAGGTGGCAAGACCAGTGGCGGATCCTCTGGTTCGACAAGCTCAACCCAGCCCCGCAGCACATCGGCCAACCAACGGCGCAGACCGCGCATCGCCAGAGGTAAAGACGTTCGAGTCATCGATCGATGGCCACAGCATCAATGAAATCTGACTGAAGATGCCGTTTCTGGGCAGGGCGGTCTTCAGGAACACAGGCTTGCGGTGATCCGCCTTGGATGAGAACGCTTCTTGTTTCGACACAAAGTAGTGAGCAATCGTGCTCATTCTGTTTGGATTCCCACACGAATCGACCTACGTTTGTCGAAACCCCCCGAGGCGATGCCATGAACAGCTGGATCCCCGTTCCCTCCGGCGATGGCCAGACAACGGAATTCCCAACACACTTCCCTAACGGTTCAGCAAGCCAGGCTGATCCCATGGAAGTTTATTTCGAATGCATTACCACCTGCTCTCTCGACGATGGCGAATGCATCACCAGCTGCACGGAAACATTCCGCGAAAGCCACTGAGCCGCTCGCCGGGATCAAGGCGGTAGGCAAAGGGCAGATCTAGCCTCTGGGTTCCCTTAACCCGGGTCGTGACGACTCCCCCCCTACCGCTCCTGGCTCCGTCGCCACCGTTCACTGTCAACTTGATGGCCCTCCATGGATTGGCCATCCACTGGCCGCCCTCCGCCTATCTCTGGTTCAAGACCCTGCACTTGGTGGGGGTGGTGGTGTGGTTCGCAGGGTTGTTCTACCTGGTGCGACTGTTCATCTATCACCGCGAGGCGGAGAGCCTGGAAGCCCCCCTGCGTGAAGCCTTTGAACATCAATACGCGCTCATGGAGCGGCGTCTGGCGAACATCATCACCACGCCGGGAATGGTGGTGGCGATCGCCATGGCCATCGGTCTTCTCAGTGTCCAACCCGCCTGGCTGCACCAAGGCTGGATGCACGCCAAGCTGGCCGTCGTGGCCCTGCTGCTGGCCTACCACGCCTTCTGTTATCGAATCATGGGCCAGCTTGAGAAGGGCACCTGCCGCTTGGGGGCAAAGCAGTTGCGGGCCCTCAACGAACTGCCCACCCTGCTGTTGGTGATCGCCGTCATGTTGGTGGTGTTCAAGCAGCAGTTCCCCACCGGCGCCGCCACCTGGTTCCTGGTGGCCCTGGTGCTGGCCATGGCGGCCTCAATCCAGTTCTATGCCCGTTGGCGCCGGCTGCGGGCCGAGCGGCTGACCAATGAGGAGGCCGGCGGTGCTGCGGCCTGAAGCTCAAGCCCACCCCCTGGCCGCCGTGCTGGCCCAGGTGAGCGCCGAAAGCTGCCCGGGTCAGTTCAACTTCCATTGCCACACCACCTTCAGCGACGGCTCTCTCCATCCCGGCGAACTGGCCCGCCAGGCCGCCCACGTGGGATTGCACCAACTGGCGGTGACCGATCACCACAGCATCGAGGCCCACGCTGAAATCGAAGCCACCCTGGTGGAGCTCGCCCTCGCTGGACAACCGGTGCCGCGCTTCTGGCGTGGTGTTGAAATCAGCTGCCTTCTGGAGGGATGTCTGGTGCATGTGCTGGCCCTTGGATTCGGGGCCGACCCCACCCCCCTGGCGCCCTATCTGCAGAGGATGGCCACCGTTGGGCCCGCCTTGCGAGCCGAAGCGGTGCTGGAGGCGATTCATGCTGCCGATGGCCTGGCCCTGCTGGCCCATCCCGCCCGCTACCGCCTGCCCCACCAACGCTTGATCGCCGCCGCCGCCGAGATGGGCTTCGATGGGGCCGAAACCTGGTACGACTACGACATGCAGGGGATCTGGAGTCCAACCCCCCTGGTGTGTGAATCGATCGCCGCCGATCTGCAAAAGCGTGGGCTTTTGATGAGTTGCGGTACGGATACCCATGGTCTGGAGCTCCGGGGCCGCTAGGGTTCGCTGACACATCTCTCGCTAAGCCGATGGGTCTGTTCGATCGCCTTCGCGGCCTGGGTCAACCCTCCAACAAGACAACCTCCGACAACGCAGCCAAGGTGGCGGCCACCGCGGCTGAGGCCAACCCCAGCAAATCAGACAACACCTTTTTCCTGGATGCCGATTCCTCCAGCAGCCTGGGGGATGTCAACTTCATGCGTCGCTCCAACACGATCCGCCGCACCTTCCCCGGCAACGCTGACAGCCCGGGCGACAAGGAGATGGTGGCCGAAGTCGCCTCCATGGAGGCCAATCTGCAAAAGATGACTCCAGGCCTGGCCGGCACCCCCACTGAGGAGACCGTTGACGTTTCCCTCACCGCTGGGGTGCCCAAGCCGGTGAAGAAGACCTTCGCCCAGCAGATGTCCAGCTCCCAGCTGGCCGAGAAGCTCAAGGGTTCTGCTTTGGCGGTCAACACACCGGGTGGCGTCAACGCCCGCAAAGCCTCGGAAACTTCCGAGAGCAGCACCTCCCCCACGGGAGCGGCCTCCAGGGCCGGTGCCATCGATTCCTTCAAGGCCATGGCCCGGGACCTCAACAGCTGAGGTCGATTCCCCCCGGTTAACTCCCACCGTTCAACCCCGCTTCAGCGGTTTTCAATCCAACCCTCGCTCTGGAGCACCAGCTCACGCAAGTGCTCCAGTTGGGCGGGGTTAGCGGCGGTCCAGAGCTCACGGTAATGGGCCTCAAGCAATCGCTCGGCCATGTCCCGCAAGGCCCAGGGATTCGACTGTTGCAGAAAATCCAGCACCTGAGGCGATCCCAGCCAGGTGTCGCAGAGAGCTCCGTAACTCCACTGCGGCACCCGGCCGGTGCTGGCCCCGTAGGCGAACAGATAATCAAGGCTGGCCGCCATCTCAAAGCCCCCCTTGTAGCCATGGCCGACCATGGCCTCGATCCAACGGGGATTGAGCAGTCTTGAGCGCAGCACCTTGTCGAACTCCTTTTCGATGCGATGCAGGCGCGGTCGGCTTTGACGGGAATGGTCGCCGAACCAAAGGGCGGGGGCACGACCCTGGAGACCCTCAATGGCGGCACTCAGGCCCCCGTGGAACTGGTAATAGTCATCGGAATCGAGCAGATCATGCTCGCGATTGTCCTGGTTGTGCAGCACCACCTGCACCCCGGCCAGACGTTGCTCCAGGCCCGTTCGATCAACGCAGGCCGTGAGCCCCCCTTCCTGGCCGACCTCACTGTCGTAACGCCACTGGCTCCAGGCGAGATAGGCCTCGCCCAGATCCTGTCGGGTCTCCCAGTGGCCGCTGTCGATCAACCCCTGCAGGCCCGCGCCGTAGGCCCCGGGGGCTGAACCGAACACCCGGCAGGCATGCCCCTCGCGGCCGGCGATCTCAGCGAGGGGATTGTCGGCTCCCTCGTCACTGAGGCTGGCCACCATCTGGCAGGCGGTGTTCACCCAGCGCACCAGCTGGGGGAAGGCATCCCGGAACAGCCCGGAGATGCGCAGGGTGACATCCACCCGCGGTCGCCCCAGCAGCGAAAGGGGAATCACCTCCAGATCCACCAGCCGGCGCGTCGGTCCATCCCACACGGGGCGCACCCCCATCAGGGCCAGGGCCTGGGCGATGTCCTCACCGCCGTTGCGCATCGTCGCGGTGCCCCACACCGATAGCGCCAGCACCCGCAGATCCTCACCCTCCTCCTGGCGATGCAACTCCAACAGCAATTCGGCGCTGCGGCGGCCCAGATCCCAGGCGGCTTCGGTGGGCAGTCCGCGCAGGTCAACGCTGTAGAAATTTCGGCCCGTGGGCAACACATCCGGGCGACCGCGGCTGGGCGCTCCGGAAGGACCAGCGGCGATGCGACCGCCATCAAGGGCTTTCAGAAAAGCCTGGCGTTCGGCGTCACCACAGGCCAACAAGCGGGGCAGCAGCTCGCTGCGCAACTGCTGCAAAGCACGGACCGTGTAGCCCCCGGGCACCACGAGAAAAGGCATCGGGGCTTGTTCTGGAGCCAGGGCTGGGGTCTGATCGGAGATCTGGGAGGCGGCTCGGGCTACAGCCGCCAGTGCCAGCTCATGGCGAACCAGATCGAGAGCCCACCCCTCCAGAGCGGCCACCACATCACCGACGCAGCGTCCGGAGCCTATGGGGCTATCCAGAGAGGACGAGTGCGAATCCAGGGCCAGCTGGCCCCAGCGCGCCGCATCACTCGGGGTCAGCCGTTGCTCTTCGGGATCGCTCCAGGGATCCAGGTCCAGCTTCAGGTCCCGGGCCAGGGCTTGGGTCAGGCCAGGACTGCCAGCCCTCGGTGGCCGCGCCAGGCAGAGCAGCAGCTCGGCCAGGCGCTCCTGCTCGGGCAAGCAGCCATACACATGCAATCCCAGGCGGATCTGGGCTTCCTTGAGTTCGCACAGATAGCCGTCCGCCGCCGCCAGCCGCTCCTCCAACCCGTCCGCCGCTCCGATGGGCCACGCCAATTGCTCCAGCCGCTCCTGCAGCAGGCCGCGCAAGCGTCCGACCCGCTCTCCCCCCAGCTGGCTGGCTTCCCAGTATTCATCCAGAAGGGCCTCCAACTCCTGCAAGCCCCCATGCAGGCCCGCCCGGCCTAAGGGAGGGGTGAGATGGTCGAGAATCACGGCCTGGGCCCGGCGTTTGGCCTGGCTGCCCTCGCCCGGGTCGTTGACGATGAAGGGATAGAGATGGGGCATGGGGCCTAGGGCCCATTCCGGGAAGCATCCCGACGAGAGCCCCAGACCTTTGCCCGGCAGCCATTCCAGATTGCCGTGCTTGCCCACATGCACCACCACCTGGCTGCCGTGGCTTTGGCGCAGCCAGAGATATTGGGCGAGATAGGCGTGGGTGGGGGGCAGATCGGGGCTGTGGTAGCTGAGGCTGGGATCCCGGTCATAGCCGCGTTGGGGCTGAATCAGCACCACCACTGATCCACAGGCGATGCCCCGAATCGGAAAGCCGAGGCCTTTCGGGCCCGGCTCCAGTTCGGGATCGCTCAGCGGGGGACCCCATACCGCCTCCAGGGTCTGACGGCCCGCCTCCGGCAAGGTCTGATACCAACTCTCATAGACGGCCAGGGGCAACTGATCCAGGGCCGGCCGATGGTCGCTTTCCGGATCGTTGCTGCGCCCGGCCAGCAACCGGCCCATCAGCTGCTCCCCATCGATGGGTCGCGTCAGCGGATCCCCGAGGTCGTAGCCAGCTGCCGCGAGCCAGCCCAACATCAAGGCGGTGCTCGCGGGCGTGTCAAGGCCGACCCCATTGGCCAGGCGCCCGTTGCGATTGGGGTAATTGGCCAGCACCAGGGCCAGCCGCCGCTGATGCGCGGGCGTGCGGCGCAGATTCACCCAGGCGGCCGTGAGCTGGGCGATCCAATCCAAGCGCTCGTCGTCGGGGCAAAGCCGTTGCAGGGCGGTCCCCAACCGGTCGCTGCTGCCCACGGTCTCCTTGAAGGCTCCGACCCGGGTGATCAGCCGGCCATCCAGTTCCGGCAGGGCCACCTGCAGGCTCAGATCCAAAGGACCGAGGCCGATGCTGTTCTCCTGCCAGCTCTGGCGGGAACGGCTGCTGGTGAGCATCTGCAGCACGGGCACCCCCAACTGCTCCCAGAGGGGCGCCCCCAAGCCTGCCTCCTCAAAGCGCACCGAAGCGAAGCCCGTCGCGCACACCACCGCCTGAACCTGCTCGCGGTCGTACCAATCGGCGACTCCTTGCTGCACGGCCGCATCCCGCAGGCTGCTGACCCAGAGCGCCCGGGGCACCAGACCCTGCTTGCGCAGGGCCGCCAAGGTCGCCTCCATCAAAGCCAGGTCACCGGCCTGCAGCAACGAGCGATACAGCACCACCCCCACCCGGGGACCTTCCTCCTGCCGCCAGTCGTGGCGTTCCGGATCGGTGCTGGCAATGGCGTCGGGAGTCGCCGGTTCCTGGCCGGCCAGGAGCTCATTCCAGCTGGCGAGCACCAGGCGCAGGTTGGCCGGTCCGCCCTCGCGCCAGCAGCGGCCCAGGGCTAGGGCCAGGGGCGCGGGCACGGTCCCGAGGGCCGCCAGCTCGTGCTCTTCTTCAGCGGTGCCAGCCATGATCAGGAGATGGCGGCCCGGACCCGATCCGCCCCGTTGGGCCCAGCGCTGCAGGCGCTCGAGGCCGTAGCTCCAATGGCCCCGTCCGCCCAGCAACCTGACCGCCACCAGTCGGGTGCTGGTGAGACTGCGGCCCACGTAGTGATCGATGACAGCCGGATGGGAGAGGGCGGCGAGGTTCAGGGCACGCACCTCTCCTGCCAGCCGCTGCGGTTCGGCGCAGAGCAGGCCATCGAGAGCCGCCAGGTCCGTGGCGGCACTGCTCAGAAACACCACGGGGGCGGGGGGCTGTTCGATCCACTCCCCCGAATCGGAGCCAGCGGAGAAGTCCCCGGGAACGGCGGCTAGTCGGTGCATGGCCCCATCCTGCAGTGTGCGATGAGAAGATCGAGCGATCGTCTCCCGGCTCCATGTATCAGTTCCTTCCCTATGCCTGGTTCGGTGGCACCTGCGTTCCCTTCGAGCAAGCCACGATTTCGGTGGCCACCCACGCGCTCCACTACGGCACAGGCGCCTTTGGGGGCATGCGGGGACTGCCGAATCCCAGTGATCCGGGCGAGGTGCTGCTGTTCCGTGCCGATCGCCATGCCCGCCGCCTGAGCCAAAGCGCCCGGCTGCTGTTGACCGAACTGAGTGAAGAAACGGTGCATGGAGCGATTGAGGCGTTCATCAAGGCCAATCAGCCCACCAAACCCTTTTACCTGCGTCCCTTCGTTTACACCAGTTGCCTGGGGATATCACCCCGTCTCCATGACGTCGAGACCGATTTTCTGATCTATGGCATTGAGATGGGTCATTTCCTTTCCCCCGACGGAGTCACCTGTCGCATCAGCAGCTGGACGCGCCAGGAGGACCGCTCTCTACCGCTGCGAGGCAAGATCAGCGGGGCCTACATCACCAGCTCCCTGGCCAAGACGGAGGCGGTCAAGAGCGGCTTCGAGGAAGCCCTGCTGCTCAACAGCCGCGGCAAAGTGAGTGAGGCCAGCGGCATGAATCTCTTTTTGGTTCGCGATGGGGTCTTGATCACCCCCGGCGTCGATCAGGACATTCTCGAGGGAATCACCCGGGCCAGCATCCTCGAGCTGGCCACCAGCATGGGCATTCCGGTTCAGGAGAGAGCCGTCGACAAGACTGAGCTATTCATCGCCGATGAGGTCTTTCTCACCGGCACTGCCGCTCGCATCACACCGGTACGCCAATTGGAAACGACTGTCCTGCCCACCCACCGGCCGATCATGGAACGCCTCAGAGATCGGATGACGGCGATCACAGAAGGACGGGATCCGGAGTATGACCACTGGGTCACCAGGATTCGTCTCCAGGATTGATGAGCGCCTCTCTGCCAACCACTCTCACGGCCCGTCGCATCGGCTTCCTTGAGAGACTCCACAGTCCGGATCATCCTGTTCTTGTCTTCGACGGTGCCACCGGGACATCCCTGCAGCAGATGAATCTGAGCGCCGATGATTTCGGAGGCGCCGCACTGGAAGGCTGCAATGAATATCTCGTTGTGACTCGGCCCGATGCCGTGCAGGCCGTGCATCGCCAATTTCTGGAGGCGGGCTGTGATGTCATCGAGACCGACACCTTTGGGGCCGCCTCGATTGTGCTGGCCGAATATGGCCTCGAGGATCAGGCTTTCGCCCTCAACAAACGCGCGGCTGAACTGGCCCGCGAGATGGCCGATCGATATAGCAGCCCTGAGAAGCCCCGTTTCGTGGCCGGCTCCATAGGCCCCACCACCAAGCTGCCCACCTTAGGCCATATCGACTTCGACACGATGAAGAGCTCCTTCCGCGAGCAAGCGGAGGGTCTGATTGCCGGTGATGTCGACCTCTTGATTGTCGAAACCTGTCAAGACGTGCTTCAGATCAAAGCCGCCCTAATCGGCATTGAGGAGGCCTTTGCGGCGAGCGGTGAGCGCCGACCGTTGATGGTGTCGGTGACGATGGAAACAACCGGCACGATGTTGGTGGGTTCGGATATCGCTGCGGTGGTGGCGATTTTAGAACCTTTTGCCATTGACGTTCTCGGTCTCAACTGCGCCACGGGACCCGAACAGATGAAGGAGCACGTGCGGTACTTGAGTCAACACAGCCCCTTTGTCGTCAGCTGCATCCCCAATGCCGGACTGCCGGAAAATATCGGCGGCGTCGCCCACTACCGCCTGACGCCCACGGAAATGAAGATGCAATTGCTTCATTTCGTCGAAGATCTGGGGGTACAGGTGATCGGCGGCTGCTGCGGCACCACCCCCGCCCACATCGCGTCCCTCGCCGAATTGGCCAGTGGCCTCAGAGCGGCCCCGCGCCGGGTGCGCAAGCCCGAGCAGCGGCAGGAACGCCCCCACCTCGATTACGAACCAGCGGCGGCCTCCATCTATGGCGTCACCCCCTATTTCCAGGACAATTCGTTTCTAATCATCGGCGAGCGCCTCAACGCCAGCGGTTCCAAGAAGGTGCGCGAGCTTTTGAATGAGGAAGATTGGGATGGCTTGGTGGGCGTGGCCCGCAGCCAGGTCAAGGAGAACGCCCATATTTTGGATGTGAATGTTGATTATGTCGGCCGTGATGGCGAGAAAGATATGCACGAACTCGTCAGCCGATTGGTGACCAATGTCAACCTGCCCCTGATGCTCGATTCCACCGAGTGGCAGAAAATGGAAGCGGGTCTCAAGGTGGCTGGGGGTAAATGCATCCTCAACTCGACCAACTACGAAGATGGCGATGAGCGCTTCTTCAAGGTGCTTGAGCTGGCCCGTTCCTACGGCGCTGGCGTTGTCATCGGCACCATTGATGAAGAGGGCATGGCGCGCACGTCAGAGCGCAAATTCGCCATTGCCCAGCGGGCCTATCGCGATGCCTTGGAGTATGGCGTTCCCGCCCACGAAATTTTTTACGATCCCCTGGCCCTGCCCATTTCTACCGGGATCGAAGAAGATCGCTTGAATGCGGCGGCAACGCTCGAAGCGATTCAAAGAATTCGCCAGCACCTACCCGGGGTGCATGTGGTCCTGGGGGTCAGTAATGTCAGTTTTGGCCTGTCACCGGCAGCCAGGATTGTCTTGAATTCGGTGTTCTTGCACGATTGCTGCCAAGCCGGCATGGATGCCGCCATCGTCAGCCCCGCCAAGATTTTGCCCCTGGCCAAGATCAGTGCCGAACAACAGCAGGTCTGCCGTGATCTGATCCACGATCGCCGTCGCTTTGAGGATGGCGATGGCTCCATCTGCACCTATGACCCCCTCACGGTCCTCACCACCATGTTTGAGGGGGTCAGCGCCAAGGAGGCCAGGGCTTCTGGCCCTTCCCTGGCCGATCTACCGGTAGAGGAACGGCTCAAGCAACACATCATTGATGGCGAGCGCATTGGGCTGGAAAGCTCCCTGAGCGAAGCGCTTGCCAGCCATCCGCCCCTACAGATCATCAACACGTTCTTGCTCGATGGCATGAAGGTGGTGGGTGAGTTGTTCGGATCGGGCCAGATGCAATTGCCCTTCGTGTTGCAGAGCGCCGAAACGATGAAATCCGCCGTGGCCTTCCTGGAGCCACACATGGAAAAAACCGAAGGACAATCCAACAGCAAAGGTAAATTTTTAATCGCCACTGTCAAGGGAGATGTGCATGATATTGGCAAGAATCTTGTCGATATCATTCTCACCAACAATGGCTATGAAGTCATCAACCTTGGCATCAAACAGAGCGTTGAGGCCATTGTCGAAGCCCAGCACAACCATCAGGCTGATTGCATTGCCATGAGTGGCTTGCTCGTCAAGTCCACAGCGTTCATGAAGGACAACCTCGAAACCTTCAATCAAGTCGGCATTCACGTGCCTGTGATTCTTGGCGGTGCGGCCCTCACCCCCCGCTTCGTGCATGGAGATTGCCGCTCGGTCTATCGCGGCCAGGTGATTTACGGCCGCGATGCCTTCGCCGATCTCCGTTTCATGGATGCCTTGATGGGGGCCAAGCTGGCGGGGCGCTGGGATGATCAACAGGGCTTCCTGGATGGTGCTCCAGCGGGTTTCGCCCTAGAGGAGAGCCCGGATGGAGCGTCGGGCAACGATGAGCCCTCGGGATTGGAGGCTGCCCCAGCGCAGGCGGCCACGCCAGCGCCCCCTGCCCCTGACGCTGCTTCTGCCCCTGAGAGTGATGCCAGCACCCTGGCAGAAGCGGGCGATGGCCGCTCGCAGACGGTGCCTGAAGAACCGGCCCTGTCCCCTCCTTTCTGGGGCTCCCAGGTGCTCAGAGAAGACGCGATCCCCCTGAGCGAGGTGTTCGCCTATCTCGATCGCAATGCCCTCTTCGCCGGCCAATGGCAACTGCGCAAGGCCCAGAACCAGAGCCGCGAGGACTATGAGGCCATGCTGGCCGCCAAGGCCGAGCCGGTTCTGAGCCACTGGATTGAGCGCATTCAGCAGGAGGCTCTGCTCACCCCCAGGCTGGTTTACGGCTATTTCCCCTGCGGTCGAATGGGCAATGCGGTCGTGGTGCACGACCCCGATGCCATGGCCCCGGGAGATCCTGCCGCAGCCGCGGGGCCGGAGCTGGGACGCTTCGAGCTGCCGCGGCAGCGGGGGGGCAATCGTTATTGCATCGCCGATTTCTATAGGGACCGCATCCCCGATTCCTCGGGCCAGCCCAGGCCAAGTGATGTGTTGCCCATGCAGGCGGTGACCATGGGTGAACGGGCAACCGCCTTCGCCCAGCAACTATTTGCCGCAGACCAATACAGCGATTATCTCTACTTCCATGGCCTGGCGGTTCAGATGGCGGAAGCCCTGGCCGAGTGGATCCATGCCCGCATTCGCCGCGAGCTGGGCTTTGGCGATTCAGAACCTGAGGCCCTCCGCGATGTACTGGCCCAGCGATATCGCGGTAGTCGCTACTCCTTCGGCTATCCCGCCTGTCCCAATGTTGCCGATTCCAGGCAACAGCTGCAGTGGCTTGGGGCCGACCGCATCGGCCTGTCGATGGATGAAAGCGACCAACTCGAACCAGAACAGAGCACCACGGCCCTGGTGGCCCTGCACAGCCGCGCCCGCTACTTCAGCGCTTGAGGCCCCAGTCCTTGGGCCATGGCAGGCTTTCACAGTTCTCAGCTCTCCCCTCCATGGCCCTTGCCGGTCCCGGCGACATCGATGCCGCCATTGCCTCAGGACAGGACCTCGATGGATCTGCGCTTCCCCCAGCGATGCTGGCGCTCTACCAGGAGGTCATGGAGCTGGAGAACGGCCGTGCCCGCAGCGGTGTAACAAAATCGATGCGCAATCGCATCGTGCGCACCGGGGCCAAGCACTTTGACCAGGCCACCCTGGACGCCCGGCTGCGCGAGGCCGGCTGGGACGGGCTCAAGGAGAAGGAGATCGCGTTTTTCTACGGATGAAGCCAGGGCCGGCGGCTCTCAGTCGCAGAGTTCCTCAAGGGTGTCGATGACCTCCTGCTGGAACTCCTCCAGGGCGTCCGAGTCACCCAAGTCGATGCCCTCGCCGGCAGCGTTCTGGGTGAGTTCCTGGAAGTGAAAGGCGCCTTCGCCATGGGCAAGAAATTCCATGGCGGAAGGCTCACCACTTTCCTTGTAGGCGTCGCAGAGGGCCAGGAAGGCCGCATCCTCGGTGAAGTCCCAAGTCATGGAGGGGTCGGCATTCAGCGGAAGTTTGCAGCCGTAGATGACCTTTAACGCCTCCCCCCGCCATTTCGTCAACCTCCTGGGTCCGATTTGTGTCTTGATCCTTCAGACTGGCCACCGCCCCTGAGCACTTTTCCGTGTCCCCATTCCCCTCTCCGTCAGGTGTCGGAGAGCTCAATGTCCTCGGTGAGGCCCTGCAGATCTGCGGTTGTGAACCCATGACCGGCTGGTTCCGGGATGGCAGCTGCCGCACCAATCCGGCCGATGTGGGCGTCCACACCGTCTGTTGCGTGGTCAATGAAGCCTTTCTGGCCTACACAAAGGCCCAGGGCAACGACCTCAGTGCCCCGGCCCCGGAGCATGGTTTTCCAGGACTGAAACCAGGAGATCACTGGTGCGTCTGCGCCAGCCGCTGGCTGGAGGCCTACGAGGACGGCATGGCACCACCCGTGATGCTGGAGGCCTGCGAGCAATCCACCCTGGCCCTGATTCCCCTGCAGGTGCTCCAGGCCCACTCCGCCTGAGCGCCCCCGGGGGTCACGCCGATCAGGACAGCGCCTGGAGGGGCGCTGCATGGCCCATGATGAAGACGGTATGGCCTTGGCATGGTTCTACGCATCACCCTGCTGGGCAAGGGGGCCTGGGGAAGCACCCTGGCCCGTCTCTGGACCCTCCAGGGTCACGGCGTCACCGCCTGGTCCCGCCGCGATGGGCCCCTGGAGCCCAGCCTGCTCAGCACCAGCGAACTGGTGGTTTCCGCGGTGTCGATGGCGGGCGTCGAGCCGCTGGCCCGCTCTTTGGCTGGCCATTGGCCCGCAGCAGTGCCGCTGTTGAGCTGCAGCAAGGGCATCGACCTGGAGCGTCTCTGCAGCGCCAGCCAGATCTGGCAACGCCACCATCGGGCCATCCCCATGGCGGTGCTCAGTGGCCCCAACCTGGCGGACGAGCTCGATCAGGGTCTGCCTGCGGCCAGTGTGGTCGCCAGTGACGATGGCGCCCTGGCCGAGCGGCTGCAGACGGCCTTGTTGACCCCCAATCTGCGGCTTTACACCAATTCCGACCCGATCGGCACTGAGGTGGCCGGGGCCATGAAGAACGTCATGGCGGTGGCTGCGGGCATCAGCGATGGACTGGGTCTGGGCGCCAACGCCAAGGCCTCCCTGCTCTGCCGGGGTCTGGCTGAGATGGGAGTGGTGCTGAAGGCCCTTGGCGGCCAGGGGTCGACCCTCTACGGACTGGCGGGGTTGGGAGACCTCCTGGCCACCGCCAACAGCCCCCTGAGCCGCAATTACCGCTTTGGCCAACACCTGGCCGCCGGTGAATCGGAAGCCCAGGCCCTGGCCTCCATCGGCGCCACCGTGGAGGCGCCGCGGACAGCCCGGGCGGTGGTCTCCCTGGCGGACCAACGGGGTTGGTCGGTACCGATCTGCCGCCAAGTCATCGACCTGCTTGAGGGCCGGGTGGATCCCCGCGATCCCATTCGGGCCCTGATGGAGCGCGACTTGCGCTCGGAAGGCGATGGCCGCGACCCATGAATCAACCCAACCCCTCGAAGCGGCCCTGCGGATCAGGATTGGACTTGCGGGCGAATCGGGGCTCCCAGACGACTCAGGAACTGCGGGCGGTGCTGGTGGAAGCCTTCGCGTCGGGCCCCTGCCGCGGCAATGGGGCGGCCGTGGTGCGCCTGGAGGCTCCCGCACCGTCCGCCTGGATGGGGGCGATCGCCACCAGCCTGCGCCAATCCGAGACGGCATTTCTACTGCCGGTCCCCGGGACTGACACCTGGCTGCTGCGCTGGTTCACCCCAAGCCAGGAAGTGCGCCTGTGTGGCCACGCCACCCTTGGGGCGCTGCTTGCGCTTTCCCACTGGGGGGAGATCGGGGCGGGGCAGATGCTGCGCTTCCGAACCCTCAGTGGCGCCTTGCCGGTGCATCTCCTGGAGCCCGGGCGGGGTCAACTTGATCTGCCCTCAGGCTCCCTCGAGCCGACCTCTCTGCCAGAGGACCTCGGGACCCTGCTGCAACACAAGCTGGGCCACCGGCCGGAGGCCTACTGGAGCTCAGGCCTCGGCTACATGGTCGCCTTGCTGCCGCCCCAGGCCCGCCTGGCCACCATGGCAGGCCTGGCCAGCGAGCTGCAGGGGCCCATGCGGCAGGGATTGGTGCTGATGCAGGCCGTGGGCGATCCCGAATCCCCCTGCCTGGATGGCGAAGCGGCCGATTACCAACTGCGCTTTTTTGCCCCTGGCCTTGGCATCGATGAGGATCCGGTCACCGGTTCAGCCCACGCCCTTGTCGCTTCCTACTGGCAAAATCGTCTCAAGCGGAACAGGGTGATTGGCTGGCAATGCTCCGACCGTCCTGGGGGGATGGTGTGTGAGAGCGCTTCCTCAGGCATGATCCGCCTAACAGGTACGGGACATTTGTTGTGGGATGGACTTTTGAACGCCTCGGCGCCCCCATCCTCAGAGGGTTACAGCCCAGGGGATCCAACCCCGAACGATCTGAATTCAGACCGCTCAAAGAGCGCTGGCGACGATGGCGAAACGGCCTGGCACCAATGGCTCGGCTGCGATGGAAGCCCCACCCCCTGATGATCACCGCTCCCCTCGCCACCGTGGCGGTGGGGGCTGGATTCTGGGCGCAAAACCTGCTCAGACCGGCGGCCGCTGATCGGGATGTCCTCGAAGCTCTGATCGCCCAACCCAGTCAGGCCACCGCCACCAGCCAGCCCCGGTCCTTGGCCGGCACCCTGACCCCAGACGCTGGCAGCCCGCCCATCTTGCCCCCCTCTCCATCGGTGGTGCCAACGAGCGCGCCAGGGTCCCCACCAGCCAGCGCCAACACCACCGGCAGCAACGCCGCAAGCAGCAACGCCGCAGGCAGCGAAACGGCGGCAGCTCAAATGGTGGGCCGGCTGCGGTCGGCTCGCATTGCGGCTGGATCCAGGTCCCTGCAGGTCCCCGCCAGTGGCCCCGAGGTGGCCCTGGAGATCCGCGTGGCCCTGCTCAAGCTCGCGGCCCGGCCCCGGCTCTCGGCTGAGGGTCCCTGGCAGATCCGCGATCGGCAGGGGCAGCTGCTGGCCCAGGGGGGCGCCTCAGACACGGCCGACCTGGAGGGCTTGATGAGCTCCAACGCCGAGGTGTGGATGCGAAGCACGTCCGGCAATGCCTTGCAGGCCAATGGCCGCCCCTACACCGGCTTGTTCAGGGTGCTCAGGGCCGCTGATGGTGTTCAGGTCATCAATCACCTGTCGCTTGAGTCGTACATCAGTTCGGTGGTGGGCGGAGAGATGCCGAGCCACTGGAACATGGAGGCCCTGCGGGCCCAGGCCGTCGCCGCCCGCTCCTACGCCATGGCTCACATGGCACGGCCCGCCGATCAGCATTGGCATCTAGGTGACACCACCCGCTGGCAGAACTACGAAGGCCTCAGCAGCGTCAGCAGCCGCACCCGTGAAGCCACCGCCAGCACCTCCGGCGTCATCCTCAGCTATCAGGGGGGCATCGTCGAGAGTCTCTACGCCGCTACCCAGCAGATCGTTGACGAAGCCCATGGCCAGCTCGGGGCCAGCATGAGCCAGACCGGAGCCCAGGATCTGGCCCAGCAGGGCTTGCGGTTCAATGAGATCCTGGGTCGCTACTACCAAGGGGCGTCCCTGGCCAGGCTGCAGGCGGGTGCGGGCTGAACGCCTCTGGCGCCAGGCGGCCCAGGTCTCTCAGGAGGCCCTCGGCTGCGGCGCCTTGGTGCCCCTGACCACCGAGGAAATTGATGATCCCGGCCTGGCGCCCTTTCGGCTGCGCACCCTCAACGGCCTGCCACCCAGGCACCTGAGGGACAGCGGACCCCGCCCCAATCCCTTTCTCCCCTGGGAACCCCAGCTGCAGGTCGACCAGCTAGAGGAAGGCCATGTGGTACTGCTCAATAAATATCCGGTTCAGTCCTGTCACCTGCTGCTGATCACCGGGGAATGGCAACCGCAACAGGGTTGGCTCGACCCGCCGGACTGGCGAGCGGTGGCCAGCGTCGCCGCCGACACCGGCGGGCTCTGGTTCTTCAACAGTTCGGCCCTGGCCGGCGCCAGCCAGCCCCATCGCCACCTGCAACTGCTGCCCCGCCGGAGGGATGAGCCCAGCTGTCCCCTGGCCGAGCCCATCAACCAGCAGCTGAGACACCAGGATCCCCCCTGGCCCTGGGCCTATCGCCTCAGCCCCCGCCGCGACCCCCAAGGCGGCGGCGACCTGGCCGAGATCTATGCCAGCCACTGCCAAGAGCTGGGACTGGGGCAGCGGGGCCTGCACAACCAACCCCTGCATCCCTACAACCTCCTGTTCGATGACCACTGGTTTCTCACCGTGAGACGGGTGAAGGAACACTGCGCCGGGTTCAGTGTCAATGGCCTCGGATTTGCCGGCTATCTGCTCGGGACCCATCGCTCCAACCTGGAGTGGCTGCGGCAGAACGGTCCTTGGGCCCTGCTCAAGCAGGTGGCCGCACCGCCCATCTGATCACGGCCATCGATGTTCCGTGGTTTCACGGTTGTCAGCGGCAACCAGATCGAGCTTTCTGGAAAGGCGGGCCGTTCTTACGGGGCAGGGCCTGGCGCCAGGGTTTTTCCCCCGGCACCAGCGAATGTCCCCTAGATCAGCCGGCTTGATGGAGTCAACTTATTGGCTTATTAATTTTTAATTTATTTTATTTTTTTATTCAATTTTCTATCATTCCATGACCTGCTCTTCCTCCCAAAAGCGCTCACTCGCGTTGGCTTCTCCGCAATTGCAACAGCGTAATCGTCGTGTTGAAGACCACCGGCAGCTGGTTCGTCCTTTGGCCATTCACTATGCCCGCCTCAGCAGGGAATCCAGCGAAGATCTACAGCAAGCTGGCATGCTCGGTTTGATCCGTGCCGCCGAGCTCTATCGCCAGGAACGTAAAACACCCTTTGAGGCGTTCGCTCGTCCCCATATCCGCGGCGCCATTCTCCATTACCTTCGCGACGTTTCACCCCTGGTTCGCCTGCCCCGCCGCCAGGCCGAACTCCAGGATCGCGTCCTGCAATGGCAACGCCAGCAAGCGCCTGGATTGACGAGTTCCCAGGCCCTGGCGTCGATGCGCAAAGAGTTAGGGCTTAGCCCGGAGCAGCTGCTGTTGCTGCAACGCAACTGGGCCATGAATCGAGCTACCAGCCTGGAAGCCGAAGGAGTCGAGGAACTGGCTAGCGAGGAGGACATGGGGGGCCCCAACAGCTCCCCAGCCCCCTTGCCCCTTGAGGCGATGCTCTCGGTGCTTGATGGTCAACAGCGGCAGATCGTGCGGCGGGTGGTGATTGAGGGCTTGAGTTATCGCAAGCTGGCCGCTGAACTGGGCGTCAGCCCGATGACGGTGCAACGCCAGGTGCGCAGGGGGCTGGAGCTGCTCCGTCAGCACCTTGACGGGGTTAAAGAGCCCCGTCCTGCGTCTCCGTCCATACGGCGGAGCTCGGAGGGGTTCCAGCGCCGGGGGGCTGACGCCGCATCTGTTCTTCGAGCGTGCTGATGGCGGCGTTGAGTCCCGCCAGTTGCCGCTCAAGGCCGTCACGCCAGCTGGTCATCAGGCGCAGTTTGCGCGCCTGGTGTCCGCGCCAGTAGTCCTCAGCCGAGGCGTTGTTGGGGGGGCAGAATCCAAAGGGGAACAAGACAAACCTCGTAACGGAACATGGTTCTAGCGAGAACCCCAGCGATCTGTCTTTAGCCTCCCCAAAGCGGGATGTCGGGTTACCGAAGCTTCCCCCAGCCAGCGGTCACCCGGCATGATTGGGCGGGTCGCTTACAGCCGGATGACCAGCCTCAGAGCCACGCGTCGTGGCAGCCCTGCAGGGTCGAGGGGGTCGAGTGGTGCGGCCCCCTGAGTCACCGTGACCGAGTCAGACAAGGGGGTCAAACGGCGTTTCACCCTGGAGCTCACGCTCGAACGCCTGTCCCAGATCGATGCCCTCAAAAAGGAATGGGGCCTGCGCAACCGCGGTGATGTGCTCGAGCGGCTGCTCGAAACCCTCTTCGCCGTGGACCCCGGCGACGACGAATCCATGCAGCTGGATTTGCTCAATGCCCCCGAAAGCGCTGCGGAGTCCGCTGTAGCCAGTGCCCCGGATCCGTTTGACGACCGCTCAGCCCTGGTTCTGGTAGGCCGGGGCATTCAACGGGAAGAGGTCACCAGCACGCAGATCACCCTTCACCCCCTGCATGGCCAAGGCCCCTCAGCCCCCCGTGGGGCGGGTCAGGACGGGTCCAAGCCCCGGTCGCGGGCGGGGACGAATCCAAATGCCGGGGTCCAGATTGCCAACGGCGAAGCGCGCCCCGGCGGCATCGACCTGCCCGGATTCGTGCGCCGGCGCACGGATGAACTGCGCCGCAGCCTCAGGCCCGATCCACCCACTCCAGGTCAACAGGGGGGCCTGCCCCCCTTGCCCCTGGCGGACCAGGTGATCCAGGAGGCCCAACAGGCGGCCCGGCGCCAATGGCTCGATTTGTATGGTCACTCCGCCAATGAGGCCGTGCTGGAGGCGGCCATGGTGTGGGTGGCCCGGGACATCTGGCCCCAGGCCGAGGTCTGTGAAGGTCGCAGTTTCACCTGGTCGGCGGCCTGCACCCTGATGGGTCAACTGGTGCCCGATTGGGGCCAGGATCCGCCGAGTTTCGAGAGGGTGATGGTGATGGCGGGGGTGCTTGAGGATCCCTACAGCGCCGCAACCTTGCCCCTGCGCATGCCCACCCTGATCCACCGTTTCGTGCATCGCTTCCGGCGGCGCCGGCGGGGCACCTCATTTCAAACCCTGGAGCACACCATGACCCTTCAGGGAGCCCTGCGTCTGCTGCAATTGCCAACCGGCCCAGGCCATCGTCTCACCCTGGCCCAGATTCGGGAGGCCTATCGGGAGATGGCCCTCCAACATCACCCTGACTCAGGAGGTTCCCTTGAGGCCATGCGGCGGGTGAACGAGGCCTACCAGCTGCTCAAGGAGCTTTATCGGCAGCCCGAGACAGGAGAGACTCCATAGTTGTCGCACGTATCTCATTCAGGTCTCTAAATTGGTCCAATTCAGAGTCTCACAATAGAATATTGGGTCCAATTCAAGGCTCAAAACGCGTCTCACAGGCATGGACTCTTGAGATGCATCAAACTAGATGATTCTCGATTTGGACCCACGAGATCGATCGATTCCGGCTCCTTTGACGAGAGCAGAACTCACGGTTACCCGTCGTTCTGCCCTAGACGAGTTGGCCCTAGTCTCAACAGTATTAGCCCAGACTCATTTCAAGTCTTATCTTGTGTCCTAAATGATTTTCCTGAGTCCTTCGCCGTGGTGCTTTCGGCCTGAGCGCTGGGTTTCTGATGGAGCGACAAAGAGAAGCTGTGCTCCTCCTCCACAAAGCGACCCCTGCCAAGACAGCGCCCATCGACAGTCGCCGAGCTAAGTTGACCAGTCGCTATTGTGTCTCAGATCAATCAAATCAGACCCAAATCTAGTCTTATCTCAAATCTTACAAGCGCATCCTGAGACCAGACCCGTTGGTTCACGCGCCTGTATCGCTGGATTTCTACTTGTTCGACCTGGGGAGCTCTCTGAATCCGGAACAACCAGAATCGCTTGATTATTTGAAGTTGCTGCCTCGGCAGATTCGATCTCGAGATCTCCGACCCGTCCAGGCCCTTGAAAACTGGCCAAAACTGGACAAGCCTTCTCTGAAAAAGACTGCCCCAGAACGAACATGAGCCTTGCGTATCTGCCTTAAACACAGATACGCGGATCCATTGGCCCGCTGGCCAGACTCGACGGGTGCTTTCCGACTGGTCGACGATATGCTTTTCTTTATTCTTGATAGTCTCATTTGATTCTTGTAATAGGTCTTATTCAGAGTCTTACATGAGATACATGACGACGCATAGGGTCGCTTCAAAGTCCACGCCTGGTCGCGTCGTCTGAAAAGAGAACAGCGCGCTAACAAGCGTCATCGAGAACTTGCTCCCATCTCTGCTCCCATTGACTGGATCAGGTTGTTGTTCGCCGATCGCGATCATCGTCCGCCCTTGAACAAGCCCAGCCGGTGGCCAAGGGAACTCGCAGTCCCATCCAGCTGCAGCAATGTGGACAAGTACAAGCTTTGCCGCCTCGACCGATTCAATCCTATTGGTCTCATCTAAGTCTCGATTAATGTCTCAAAAATAGCCTTGCATGAGACAGCTGGGATCGTTAGCGGCGCTGGTCGTGGTGCCTGGTTCGGCCAACAAAAAAGGCCCCTGAAGGGGCCGTTGAGTCGTCGTGGACAGAGATCAAGTGGTGGTCTGCATGCCTTGGATCAGATAATCGAAATAGGGTCCGGCGGTGGCCGCCTCGTCGCTGGACATCAAGGCCAGAGAGGCTTCTTTGAGGGTGCGCATCGCTTCGACCATGCCGGGCATCGGCACGCCAAGGCTGTTGTACATCTCACGGGCACCCACAAGCCCAATCTGTTGAATCATTTCGGTGCTGCCGGCCAGAACGCCATAGGTGACCAGGCGCAGATACCAGCTGAAGTCGCGTAAACATTGGCCCCGCTGCTTCTGGCCGAAGGCATTGCCCCCGGGGGCCACATATTCAGGCTTGCGTGTGAAGAGTTGCTTGGCAGCCTCGTCAACAATTTTCTTTTCGTTGGCGGTCAGCAAACGCACCAGGTCCAAACGCCGGGTTCCCCCCTTGAGGTAATCGACCATCGAGCGCAGCTCGCCGCCCGTGGGGTAGCGGAGCTGATCATCCGCCTGCAGGATCAGATCGCGTACGACGCTCATCGCAAAACCACGCACCCGCGAATCTTATCCAGACGAAAGCACCACCAGGCCACAGACGCCATCAGGTGTAACGCCCCTTTGCACTGCCGCAGGTGGCGCGGACCCGATAGGGTCAAACGATTGCAGCCCCGCCGGTGACGCCCCCCGAGCCCGTCGCGCTCACCATCACCGATCTGGACCGGCATGGGCAGGGCCTGGGCCGCCTAGAGGGCGAAGTCATCGTTGTGGCTGGGGGTCTACCTGGCGACACGCTCGAGGTGCGCCTCACCGGACGGGCCAAGGGCCTGCGGCAAGGCCACTTGGAGCGATTGATCACGGCCTCCCCCGGCCGGCGGCGACCACCATGCATCCTGGCGGACCACTGCGGTGGTTGCAGTCTGCAACCCCTCGACGACGACCATCAACAGCAGTGGAAACAGGCAAGCGTCGCCCAGGCCCTGCGCCGCCTGGGGGGGCTGCAGCCACCGCTTCGGCCCCTGTTGGCCTCCCCGCATGGCCTTGGCTATCGCAACCGGGCGGTGATTCCCCTGGAGCGCACTGGCGATGGTCACCTGCGGGCCGGCTACTACCGGCGCGGTTCCCATCGCATCGTCAACCTCAACCACTGTCCGGTCCTCGATCCACGCCTCGATGCCCTGATCGCCCCGCTCAAAAGCGACCTGGAGGCCAGCGACTGGCCGATCGATCGCCACGGGGGTGGGGGCCTGCGCCATTTGGCCCTGCGCCTGGGCGTCAACACCGGCGAGGTGCTGCTGACCCTGATCGCCGCCGATGACGATCTGCCCGCCCTGGAGGCCTATGCCGAAGACTGGATGGAACGGTGGCCCCAGGTCGTCGGAGTGACTCTCAATCTCCAGAGCCAGCCCACCAATCTGCTCATGGGCCCGAAAACCCGCTGCATCGCCGGACGACCCTGGCTGGAGGAGCGCTTTGGGGGTCTGACCTATCAAATTGGGGCCGATACGTTCTTTCAGGTCCACACCCACCAGGCCGAGCGGGTGCTTCCCCTGCTGGAGGAGGCCCTGGGTCCAGCGGCGGGCCGTCTGCTCGACGCCTATTGCGGCATCGGCACTTTCTCCCTGCCCCTGGCCCGCAGCGGTTGGTCGGTGCATGGCATTGAGCAACATCCCGCCGCCGTCAGCCTGGCCCGTCACAATGCCGAGGCCAATGGACTCTCCTCAACAACCAACTTTGAGCAGGGATCGGTGAGCGAGCGGCTGGGCGAACGGCTGGCTGGCTGTCAGGCCCTGGTGCTCGATCCACCCCGCAAGGGGCTGGATCGCCGCGACATCGCAGCAATCCTGGCGGACCCTCCGCCTCAACTCGCGTACCTCAGCTGTGATGCGGCCACCCTGGCCCGGGATCTGGGCAGCCTGGCTTCTGCCGAGGGGCCCTACCAGGTGGATTGGCTCCAACCGATCGACTTCTTCCCCAACACCAGTCATGTGGAGGTGCTGGCGGCCCTGCGGCGCCGTTGAGTTGGCTGGCGGCCCTGGAGCCATCGCCGCCAAACGGGCCAGGCGCAAGGAATGGCCGTTCGCTCAGCGCAACCGGGCTCCGAACCTGGATTCAAGGCTGGCAAGAATCTTCTGGTGGGCCCCATCCACTTCGAGATCGGTCAAAGTGCGATCCGCCGCCCTGTAGCGCAGGCGGAAGGCCTGACTGGCACAGCCCTCGTCCACCTGAGCTCCCTCGTAGCGATCCAGGAGCTCGGCCTGCTCCAGCAGGGGTTTGCCCGCCTTGCGGATGGCGGCGAGCAATTCGGCTGCGGTGAGCTCGCGGGGCACCACCAGGGCCAGATCGCGCTCGCTGGGGGGCACCGTGGCAAACGGTACGAAAGCAGGTTGCCAGCGGCGGGGCCGGATGGCGGCTTCCAGTAAGGGGGCCAGGGGCAACTCGAAGAGATAGGTCTCGTCGGGTAAATCCAGCTCCCGGGCCTGGGCGGGGTGCAACTGGCCGAACCAGCCCAGGGCACGGCCTTCAAAGACAAGCTCGGCCCGGCGACCCGGATGGAGGAGGTTGACTGGAGAAGCCCCGGGGCCCTGCTCAGGTGCCGGACGGTCCTCCAGGGCCAGGCCCAGGCTCTGCAAGGCGGCCTGGAGCAGCCCGCGGGCATCGAAATAGCCGGGGGGGCGCGCTTTGCCACTGCTGCTCCAGCGCTCGCTGCGGCGTTCGCCGCAGACAATGCCCGCCAACAGCAGCCTTTCTTCGATCGTCGCCGGATCAACCGCATCAGCGGCCTCACCAGGGGCGGCCAGGTAGATCCGTCCGATCTCAAAAGCCCAGAAATCAGGGCGAAAGGCCTGACGATTGCGGCGCGCGGCCTGCAGCAATTCGTCGTGCAGATTGTCGCGCAGGTGGCCCGTATCAGCCAACAGGGGATTGGCCAGGGGAATCCGGCCCGGCGCCGCCTTGACCAGCGACAGGGTGCTGAGTTCCTGCAAGCCGTTGGCGCAGAGGGCCCGGCGCAGGCGGCGTTCGGCCAGTTGAATCGGATCCAGACCGCCGGGGGTGAGGGGATCGGGCAGATGGGCGTCGAACTGGTCGTAGCCCACCAATCGCGCCACCTCCTCAATCAGATCCACCTCACGCTTGAGGTCCAGGGCCCGCTGGGGCGGCACCGTCACGGCCCAGCCCTCGTCGTCGGCCTCCAACTGGCAGCCCAGGGCCTCCAGAGTGGCCTCGATGCGGCTGTCCTCGAGATCCTGGGGTTCGCCATCGACAACCACTGGCCCCAGCAGGTTGTGCAACGCATCGCGATGCAATCGCAGCGGGGGCCTCGCCGGTTCGGGGCGAGCATGCAGCCAGCGCCCCTCGAGCTTGGCTCCCGCCAACTCCTGCAGCAGGGCCACCGCCCGATCAGCGGCGGCAAGGGTGCCCTCGCGGGGCAGACCCTTCTCGAAACGACTGCTGGCCTCGCTGCGCAAGCCAACGCTGCGGGAGGAGCGACGCACAGCCTCGGAGGCGAAGACCGCCGCCTCCAGCCAGAGGCTGGTGGTGCCCTCGTTGACCGCCTCAGCTGCGCCGCCCATGACTCCAGCCAGGGCGATGGGCTGGTCGCCGTAGGTGACGACCAGGGCCTCTGGGCTTAGGGATCGTTCCTCTGCATCCAGGCTGACGAACCGTTCGCCGTCCCGACCTTGGCGCAGCCCCAGGCCTGCTGGATCAGCCGGGCCCTGGCCCAAGCGGGCCAAAGCATCCCGATCGAAGGCGTGCAAGGGCTGGCCGGTCTCGAGCATCACCAGATTGGTGATATCCACGACGTTGTTGATCGGCCTGAGGCCAGCGCGCTCCAGCCGCCGTTGCAGCCAACTGGGCGAAGCCGTCACCTGGATCCCAGTGAGGGCCGTGACGCTGAAGAGGCCCCCGGCCTCCATGGCGGCGGATGCGGCGCTGGAAACGGCCAGCTCGCTGGCGGCCATGGCCGGGGCCCGGGGGGGCAAGGTCGTGCGTCCACCGCTGAGGGCCGCCACCTCCCGGGCAATGCCGAGCATCGAGAGACCATCGGGCCGGTTGGCGGTGATCGCCAGCTCCAGCACCTGGTCGTCAAGGCCCAGGGCCGGTGCCAGGGAGGATCCGATCGGCGGCACGACCGACAGCATCTCGTCGAGGATGGCAATGCCTTCGGAGCTGTCGGCCAGGCCCAGCTCCTGGAGGGAGCAGATCATCCCCGCACTGGCCACCCCCCTGAGTTCGGCGGCCTTGATGGTGAGTCCGACCGCAGGCAGATGCGTGCCGACCGGAGCCACGGGCACATGGATGCCGGCGCGCACGTTGGCGGCCCCGCAGACAATCTGCAGCGGTTGATCGCCGCCGATATCGACCTGACAGACGCTCAGTTTGCGGGCATCGGCATGGGGCTCGCAAGCCTGGACGAACCCCACAACCACCCCGGCGCTGGCAGCAGCAAGATCTTCAATCGCCTCGACTTCAAAGCCTGCGACAGAGAGGCGTTCAGCCAGTAATTGGGGCTCCAGCAGGGCTCCATCACCATCAACCAACTCCTTGAGCCACTGGAGCGAAACTTTCATCCCATCATTGGCCTGATGGTTCGATCCTAGGCAGGGCTGGCTCCCCCACTTAAGGAGCCGCCTCCGGGGTGGGCGGGCAACAAGGTAATCTTTTTCATTGTCATTTCGCTTCGCTACCGCGGCGCAACGTCCTTCCCATGGCCAAAAACAAGGGCGTCCGGCTCGTGATCACTCTTGAGTGCACCGAATGCCGGTCCAACCCCGCCAAGCGTTCTCCTGGCGTGTCCCGTTACACGACCATGAAGAACCGACGCAACACCACCGAACGTCTTGAGCTGAAGAAGTTCTGCAAGCACTGCAACTCCGCCACGGTCCACAAAGAGATCAAATAGGGCCCAGCCTGATTTGATCTCTTGCTGATTGCAGCCCATCCACCCTTCTTCGTTTCGATCCGTTCCCATGTCCAGTTCCTTTTTTAAAAAACGGCTCTCCCCCATCAAACCTGGAGATCCAATCGACTACAAGGATGTCGATTTACTGAAGAAGTTCATCACCGAGCGCGGCAAGATTCTGCCCCGTCGTCTCACCGGTCTCACGGCCAAGCAGCAACGCGATCTCACTAACGCCGTCAAGCGGGCCAGGATCGTTGCCCTGCTCCCGTTTGTGAATCCAGAAGGCTGAATTGCCTCCTTCCGCCAGCGACGCCCGTGCACCATCCCCCCAGCCGGGGGATTTGGTAGGCGTCGCTGGAGACAACCCCCAACTCGCCGTTGTTCAAGCGGTCAAGGGGGGTCGGCTGGACCTGAGAATCGGTTTCCAGGCCCGCAGTCTTCACCTTCCCCAGAGGGAGGTGGTTTTGATTCAGGCCTTGGCAGGTCGCGATCCTGGATCTCTGCGACTTGACCAAGCCCCCTGGCTTTTGAGCGCCGACTCCCTGGCAGCGGCGTTGCCTCCCAAGCGAGATCTGGCCACGGTCTGGCTGTTGCTGAGTGATCAAGGGGAGTCATCCGCCGGCTCCAGCTCAGCTGATGGAGCCAAGGCTTCGTCAGGGCTGGATCTCGCCGCCTTTGTGGACCTGTGCGGCGATTCCGCCGATGCCTGCCAACGGGCCGCCATCTGGCTGTGGCTTGAAGGGGGCCAGACCCTGTTTCGCTTGCGTCACGGGCGCATTGAGCCCCGCACCCTGCATGACCTGCGCCAGTTACGGCGCGAACGGCACCTGCGCCAGTTGAGCGAGATGCACCGTCTGGCTTGGCAAAGCCGCCTGATGGCCCGCCAGGACCTGGACACCCAGACGCTGTCGCCCTCCCAGAGAGCCGATCTCGATCGGCTGCGCCCATGGGCCGCTGGCGATTGCTCCGAGCCCCTGCCCGAATCTCTACTGAAGCTGTTGCAGGCCTGTCGCTGCAAGCCTGAAAGCGGCGACATCCGCCACCTGCTGGTCGATCTGGGCCAGTGGCCGCGCCACCATCTGCCGGCTCTGGAATCCACCACCTGGCAACTCGGATTCAACCCCGACCTGCTAGCCGAAGCCGATCGCCTCGTCGCCGCTGCCAGCGACTGCCTGATCGGTGACGCAGAACGACTTGATCTGACCCAGCAGCGGCTGCTCACCATCGACGACGAGGACACCCTCGACATCGACGACGGTCTGGCGATTGAGTGGCGCGACGACGAGAGCGCGCGTCTCTGGATTCACATCGCCGACCCGGGTCGCCTCGTCAGTCCCGGCAGTCCACTGGATCTGGAAGCGCGCCGGCGGGCCTCAAGCCTTTACCTGGCCCGGGGCTCCCTGCCGATGTTCCCGCCCCAGCTGGCCCACGGGCCGATGAGTCTGCGCCAGGGAGAGCGCAGCGCCGCCTGGAGCCTCTGGGTTGATCTTGATGAAAACGGCGCCGTGCAGGCCGATGGACTGGAGCGCAGTTGGGTGCAGACCGCCTTGCGCCTCTCCTATGGCGATGCCGATGAACTGATCGATCTGGCTCCCCCACAGGAGCGGGATCTGCTTCGCATGAAATCCCTGCTGGACAAGCGGCGCCAGTGGCGTGAACACCAAGGCGCCCTCAGCCTGGAGGACCCCGAGGGGCGGATCCGTTGCCGTGGCGATGAAGCCCTGCTGGAGATCACTGAGCCGTCGCCGTCTCGGCAGATGGTGGCCGAGGCCATGATTTTGGCCGGTGCCCTGGTCGCCGAGAGGGGTCAACACGAAGGGGTTGCGCTCCCCTATCGCACCCAGATCGCCGCAGAGCTTCCCCCAGCCCCTGAACTGGAAAGCCTGCCCCCTGGACCTGTTCGCCACAGCGCCATCAAACGAAGCCTCAGTCGCGGCCTATTGGGGGTGACCCCCGGCCCCCATTTCTCCCTGGGGTTGCAGGCCTATGTGCAGGCCACGTCACCGATTCGCCGCTACGGCGATCTGCTGACCCAACGGCAATTCGAGGCGCTGCGCCAAGGCCACCCCCCCTTGGATGAAGCCAGCGTCGCCGACCTGTTGAACGAGTTGGAAGCCCCCCTGCGTCAGGTGCAGCAGATTTCGCGGGAAGATCAGCGCCACTGGCAGCAGGTGTGGTTCGAGCAGCACCCCCAGGGCCAATGGCCCGCCTTGTTTCTGCGCTGGCTGCGCCAGGACCAGCGGTTGGGCCTGGTCTGGGTCGACGAGCTGGCCATGACCCTGGCCGCGGAATGCCCGCCCCGCAGCGAACCGGCTGATGCCCTACTTCTCCGGGTCCAGCAGGTGGATGCCCTGCGGGACGTGCTCAAACTCCAGGCTGTCGGCTGACCCTGGCCCAGAGTCACCGTGATCGAACGCTTTGCATGGGGCGTTTTTCAGGGGCCGGCCAAGCGGGACACCCGCAACCAAGGGCCCCAGGGATTGGCGCAGCCGATCAGCGCCACGGGCCGGGACCGATCCTGCTGCTGCAGCCAGGCATGAAGCGCTGGTTCCAAGGTGATCAGCGGCCAGAGTCGCGGGCTTGAATCCTGGCCCCCCGGACTCTCCACAGCCAGGCTGAAGCCCCCCTCGCCATCGGGCCGCAGCTCCCCTTGCCACAGGGTCTCACCAGGTTCGGTCGGAGCCGCCGTGGCAGCGCCTGATCCGGTGCTACCGATCAGATGGGCGCCGGAGGTCACGGCGCTCGGATCGGCCAGGGCCTGGCGTTGGCGCTGGGCCCACTCGGGGTGATGCCATGGGGTGTCCCAGAGCGGAAACGGTCCGGCCGGAGCTTGGGGATCCTCGATCAGGCCCCGCTGGATGTCCGCCACGGGCACGGCAGCGGCGGGTAGGCCGCGTCGCACCGCCAGGGCCGCCGCCAGCCCCGCCGCCTGGCCCACATTGAGCACCAGGGGCTGCAGCCGGGTCGCCCCGTTGGCCATGTGACTGACGCTGATGGCCTTGTCGGCCGCCAACAGATTGCTGACCCCGGCACTGACCAGGGCCCCGTAGGGAATCACAAAGGGAGTCCCGCTCCAACGCCCTCCCCAGCGGCAGCTCTTGGGGGCCAGGGGCCAGTCGGGGCCGGGGTAATGGTGGTCATTGGCGTAATTGCCCACGGCGATGGCGGTGCAGCTGCCTCCGGCTGAGAGGGGCAGGGGAGCCCGGCAGGCCCCCGGGCCCAGGGGCAATAACTGCTGTTCCAGCACCACCTCCAGCCCCACCAGGCGCCGCCCCTCGCGCCAGTAGGGCATCAAGGCGAGGCTCTGGTCGCCCTCCAGCTCACCCCTGGCGGCCGAGGCGCCATCGGGGAAGACCCGGCCCGGTTGAAGGCGACCGCCGCTGGCGAGCCCCAGCTCCCGGGCGAAGGCCTCACTATGGAATTGCATCTCAGCCGCCAGATCCGCCTCGGCAGGGTTGGCTGGAAAAGCCGCCGCTGGAGGGGTCGCTACCGAGGCGTCGCCGCCGAAGGCCCGCAGCAGACCACCATGCCAATCATTGCCCTGCAGGGGCCAGTTCAGCATCACAAGGCCGCCCGGGAGGCGGCCGTAGGTGAGGGTGCGCTCCAAGCCGAAGGCCTCGCAGGATCCGGCGAAACCTCCCTCACTCAGGGATGAAGGGAGATCGGCTGGCGCCGATGGATCCGCTCCTGCCACGGCCGGGGCGGATCCATCGGGCTCACTGGTCTCACCCGGCCCATCAGGACCCCCTGGTGTTGCGATCACCGATGACGGGTGCCCAGCCGCGATTCGCTCATCCGCCAACTGCCCCAGCCATACCCAGGTGGGGGACTGGATGGGTTGGGCCTGGAAAAAAGGATCCCGCTCAAGTCTTGCCCGCTCTGGGGCGCTGGGTTCCTGCCACTGTTCCCGCGGTTCCCAGCCGAAGCGAAAGGGGGCTTCCGCCAGGGCCAGCAGGTCCCCCCGATCACTGCCATCAATCACCACGTCGGGGGCAATCTCCTCGGCCACCCATGGCTCTCCCGCCGGCCCCAGGGATCGCTCCACCCGTAGGGAAGCGATGCGGTCCCCGGTGCGCCGCACCTCCAGCAACCGGCAGCAAGGCCACCACTGCAACAGAGATTCGGAGCGCATCCAGCGCCGCAGAATCGCTTCGGCCGTGGCGGGGCGATAGCCAAAGCAACTGACCCAGTTCTGATCCAATCCCAGCGGTTCGCGCCGAGCCAATTCGCGCAGAAGGGCTCCCCAGAGACCGGTTTGCCAGGGAGTCAGTTCGTTGCCATCAGGAGCGCATACCCCAGCGGCACTCACCATGCCCCCCACCCAGGGCCCCGGCGTCAGCAGCAGGGTGGTGGCGCCGGATCGGGCCGCCTGCAGGGCGGCGGCCATCCCACCGCTGCCGCCGCCCCAGACCAGCACCTGCACCGAATGGCTCATTGGTGATCCGCTGGCGCCTGGACTGATCCTGCGCCGCCGGGGTTGACCCTGTCCAGGGGCAACGCCAGGGCCGCTCGGTAAGATCGGTAAAGGGCCGGGGTCTTGCCGTTGGCCTGGAAGCCCGTCAGGCCGGTCGGGACCCCCCACGTCTTACGACGCCCTGATGCCTTTCACGATCACCACGCCCCTCTATTACGTCAACGATCGCCCCCATCTGGGCAGCGTTTACACCACCTTGGCCTGTGATGCCATCGCCCGCTTCCATCGGCTCAAAGGAGAGCGGGTGGAATTCATCACCGGCTGCGATGAGCACGGTCAGAAAATTCAGCGCACCGCTGAGGCGGCCGGCCTGAGCCCCCAAGCCCATTGCGATGCCGTCACGGAACGCTTTCGTGATCTCTGGCAACGCTGGCAGATCAGCAACAACCATTTCATCCGAACCACCGATCCACGCCATCGGGCCATCGTCGAGCAGTTCTTTGCCCGGGTGGAGGCCAATGGAGATGTGCGCGAGGGCCGTCAACAGGGTTGGTATTGCGTCGCCTGTGAGGAATACAAAGACGATCCTGCCGCAGCGACGGAGCCGAGTTGTCCGCTGCACCAGCGGCCGCTGGAATGGCGCGATGAGATGAATCTCTTTTTTTGTTTATCTCGCTATCAAGAGCCAATCGAAAAACTCGTTTCGACCCCTGGTTTTGTGGCACCGGCAACACGTCAAAAGGAGGTGCAGAATTTCGTGGCTGGCGGCCTGAAGGATTTCTCGATTTCCAGGCTCGATGTCTCCTGGGGGATTCCGGTGCCAGGGCACGAAGGCCACACGTTTTATGTGTGGTTTGATGCCTTGCTGGGGTATCTCTCCGCCCTGCTGCAACCGGATGATCCGCCCGATCTGGAGCTGGCTTTATCGCGCGGCTGGCCCGCCGATCTGCATGTGATTGGCAAGGACATTCTGCGTTTCCATGCCGTCTTCTGGCCCGCGATGCTGCTCTCGGCTGGCTTGGAGTTACCCGCAAAGGTCTTCGGCCATGGCTTCCTGACCCGGGAGGGCCAGAAAATGGGCAAATCCCTGGGCAATGTGCTGGACCCTGAGATGTTGCTCGAACGCTGCGGAGCGGATGCGGTGCGTTGGTATCTGCTGCGTGACATTCCCTTTGGCGAAGACGGTGATTTTCAACAGCAACGTTTCAGCGATCTTGTCAATAACGATCTCGCCAACACCATCGGCAACCTGCTCAACCGCACCACCTCCATGGCCCGCAAGTGGTTCGACGGGGGCCTGCCTCCCGCCGGCACCGCCCTTGACGTGAGCCACCCTCTGGCTATTGCCACCCTGGCCGCAGGAGCCCAGTTCGATGCAGCCATGCTGGCACTCGACTTTCGCGAAGCCGCCGAGTCGCTGCTGCGATTGGCCGAAACCGCTAATGGCTATCTCAATACCCAGGCCCCCTGGAAACAAATGAAACAACCGGGTCAAGAGTTGGCCGTCGGCGCCGATCTCTATGCGGTGCTGGAGGTGAGCCGCTCCCTGGCGGTGCTCCTTGCCCCCCTGGTCCCGGACCTTTCCGCCCGCATGCTCAGCCAACTGGGCCAACCGGCCGTGGTGAGTGACGCCGGCGATGGGTCACCGGAGTTCACCGCAGCCCTCGGCGCTGCCTGGCACCAGATGCGCCGGTGGGGCCTGCTGCGTTCCGGGGATCCCCTGCCGGAGCCTGTGCCCGTGATGCAGCGGCTGGAGCTTGATTCGCCCCTGTGAGTCCCACGTCACGCCGATGGGGGTTCGTCCTATTGCTGGCTCTGGGCCTGGTGCCGCTTGGTTGCAGCCGCAAACCCACCACCTTTGACGATGCGGCCGCACCGTTTGTGTTCCGTTCCCTCGATCTCAAACAACAGAACGAGCGCGGCCAACCCACCTGGGAACTGACCAGTCCAGAAGCCCGCTACGACATCAGACGCCGGGTCGCCCAGGCCCGATCCCCACGGGGAGTGATCTATGTGGCGGGCGAACCTCTCTATCGTCTCCAGGCCAGCAGCGGCACGGTGATCAATGACGGCGAGGTGATCCTGTTAGAGGGGGCGATCCGGGTCGAACGCCATGGCAAGCAACCCGTTCTGATTTCAGCCCGGCGGGCCCGTTGGATTCCCAACCAGAAACTCCTGCGCATCGATCGATCGCCCATGGCAGAAGACGGTCTGCATCGCCTCGGCGCCGAGCAGGCTCGTTTTCTTTTCGATCGCGACCGGCTCGAGCTGGAGGGAGCGCCCCGGCTCGAGCGCTGGAGCCGAGCCATCGATCCCTTCAGCAGCCAGGCGCGCAGCAATCCCGAAATCGTGGCCCTTCCCCGCAAGCTCACCTGGCAACCGGGCGATGGGGCCCTGGAAGCTGAGGGTCCGTTGCAGATCAACCGCCAGCCCCCCGGGCGCTCCAGCAAACTGGCGAGCCAGACCTTCACCGCGGCTGGCCTCAAGGGCAACACCCGGCAGCAGCGATTTCAGCTGAAGGGCCCTGTGCAGTTGCGCGATCCCGTCGAAACGTTCGATCTCGATGGCCAGGACCTTCAACTGGATGGGGCGGCCCAGACCGTCAGCAGTGAGCAGCCCTTCGGCGGCCACTGGAAAGAACTGACCTTCTCAGGCCAAACCCTCTTGATCGAGGCCCGCCAGACCACCGCCACCATTGGCCGCGCCTGCCGGCTGCAACGCAGCGGCGAGTCCCTCAGCGCCCAGCTTTGTCGTTGGAATTGGCAGGACGAAAGCCTCTTCGCCGAGGGGGACGTGGACTACCAGCGAGACGCCCGCAAGCAACGCACTCGGGCCGGTCGGCTCTCGGGTCGTCTGGGCCCGGGGGGCCAACTGGAGGTGTCAACGCCAGGCGGACGGGTGATCAGCGCGTTTCAGGTGCCTCAGCGCCAGGCTCCGGTGCCGCCACCCCCCCCGCGGCCAAAGCCGGAACCCCTGCATCTGTGAGTTTTTCTGCCCACCCTTCGATCCACAACAGATCGGCCTTGCTGAAGCATCGAGGGGACCACCCGCCCAAGACAAGAACCGCCTCCTGGCCCACCGGCTGAACCACAACGGAGGGCAAGTCAGCCAGCAGCGACTCAAATTCGACCCGACCGGGATACAGGCTGAGATCCACCAGGGAAATGGCCCGCTGTCGCTCAAGACTCTGGTGGCAGATCGGACCCGGAACAAAAGGGCTATCCGCCAGCAGCCCCCTGCGCAGCAGGCACTGCTGACCCGTCTGGAGAAGCACCACCGCCGCCGGGGTGGCGGTCAACAACATGCGGCTGCCCCAGGCCAACTCCCGGCGCAGGGGCTCCGGCAGATCAGCGGCCAGTTCGAGTCCTTCACGGCCCACAAGCGCGGCCCGCTGAGGGGACTCGGGCTGGATCCGTTGCCAGAGCGCGGCCACCAGCATCAGGACCACCGCCAAAAGGCTGGCCAACACAGCGGCCCGCTCCAGAGGAGGATCAATGCGAGGGGCCATCAGCTGATTGAGAACGACCAGGGCCAAGCCGACCAGGCCAATCGACAGCATGAGGCGGGAGGCCAGGGGAGTGGCCATCGAGAGCTTCACGGCAGCTCCAACAATGGCCGATCCGATCCCGTGGTCCGGGGCTCTGGGAGTCCCCGACGATCTGCGTCAGACTGGGGGGACGTTGTGCGATCGCCTTGCTGCTCGAACGCGCCCTTCGACGCCACCCCATGACCCCAGCCTTGCCCCGTCAGCAGCAGGCCGGAGCCCGGATCTGGCTGACCTCCTTGCTCCTTGCGGCCCTGGTGTTCTTCGCGCCCGTGGCGGCGGCCTTCGCCCTTGCGACGGTCGACCTGCCGGATCAGGCGCCAACCAGCCGAGTGCTCGACCGTGCCCAGGTGTTGAGCCGGGCCGCCAGCGCTGACATCGAAAAGGCCCTCAAGGCCCTGGAAGCCGATCACCTAGAGGCCAGCTTGATCACGATCGATCGGCTCGACTACGGCCTCAGTCTCGATGAGCTTGGTCAGCAGGTGCTTCAGAAGTGGCACCAGGCTGCGCCCGAACAACCGCGCCTGCTGGTGTTGCTCGACACCCAAACCCGGGCCGCCTCGATCGTCGCCGATCCCAGTGTCGAGCGCCAACTGACCCCCGATCTGCTGCGCAGTACCGCCCGAAGCACCATGGCCTTGCCGCTGCGCAGCGGTGATCGCTACCGCCAGGCCGCCCTTGATGGCCTTGAACGCCTATCAACGGTCCTAGCCGGTGGCGATGATCCTGGCGAGCCGGTGGAAGAAACGGTGACAGCACCGGCCAGCACGATTCCGACCCAGGAGGAAACCGCCAACAGCAATGCCTTCACCTGGATTGTTGTGCTTTTGGCGGTGGGCACAATTGTGCCCATGCTGACCTGGTGGATCTTCTCCCGTTGAGCCCATACTGAACACCATGGGCCTCAGCAATTGGATTGGTGCCTTTGCCAAGGGCAATGACAACACCCCAGCGACCAGCACCAGCATCAAAATCAACCATGACCTGGAGAGGGGCTATGAGGCAGCCCTGATGATCCAGAGCATCGAACTGGAGCACTACAACGATCGTCCGGTGCGACCTGAACTGGAATTGCGCCTTCCCCGCGGAATGCAGGCCCAGGTGCTGCGACGCTTTCGTGCTGCTTTGCAGGTTTGTCTGGAATCGTTGCATCGCCTGGGTTCGATTCGCGACCAACTGAGTGGCCAGGAACTGCGCCAGCTGCAATTGATTGAAACGGTCGTGGCCCGCTATGACTCCAAACGCAGTGTGCTGCCCAGCCTGAGCCGCACACCTGAACTGTTGCCGCGCAGCCTGCTGGGTGCCGTCGATCAGGTGCGCCGCCAGCTCGATCCTGAGGCCGAAGCCAATGTGCTGGCCGGCTTCCGGCGGCGGCGGGATTCCACCTTGGTGGCCCTGCGCATTCTGCTGCTGCTGATCCTGGTGCCGCTATTGATCACTCAATTGAGCCGCACGTTTGTCGTTTCTCCGCTGGTGGATCGTTACGCTCCCCACCAGACCTTTCTGGGGTACGCCAAGCCCCATTTGGAGGAAAAGGCTGTCGAGGAATTGCGGGTTTACCAGGCGGAACTCGAATTTGACGCCCTTCTCAACAAAAAAGCCCTCCCCACCCGTGAAGAGCTGCAGGAAAAACTGAGCGAACGTGCCCAAGAGCTGAAGCAAGAAGCTGATGAGAGCAGTACGCATGCTGTCAAAAATGTGATTTCCGACCTGTTCGGATTGATGGGTTTTGTGATTGTTTGTTTGATTGGTCAGCGTGATATTCAAGTTCTCAAGGGATTCATCGACGAACTGGTCTATGGATTGAGTGATAGCGCCAAGGCGTTTGCGATTATTTTATTCACTGACGTTTTCGTCGGCTTCCATAGCCCTGAAGGCTGGACTGTTCTTCTCGATGGTGTTGCTCATCACCTTGGACTTCCCGCCAAGGAAAATTTCATTATGTTGTTCATCGCCACCTTTCCGGTGGTTCTTGCCACCATCTTCAAATACTGGATTTTCCGCTATCTCAACCGTGTTTCACCATCGTCTGTGGCCACCCTGCGCAACATGAATGGGGGCGGTTGACTTGGATCAGCCCCTAGCCGGTCTGTCAAGAACCCGGCTCATCCTGGTCAGCGGTCCCGCCGGCAGCGGCAAAAGTCGATGGGCCGAGCTGGTGGCCGAACGCAGTGGCCTAAGAGTGGTCTACCTGGCCACCGGACCCCAGCGTCCCGAGGATGGTGCCTGGCAGCAGCGGCTGGAGAAACATCGCCGCCGCCGACCGCCCACCTGGCGCTGCCGCGAGGTGGGCGATGAGCTGGCACCTGCCCTGCGGCAACTGGCTCCCGGGGAGTTGGGCCTGGTGGATTCTCTGGGAACCTGGGTGGCCGCCCATCTTGAAACGGAAGACGAAGACTGGGTTCAGCGATGCGGGGAACTCCAGGGAGCCTTGATCAGCTCGATGAGCCAAATCATCCTGGTCTGTGAAGAGACGGCCTGGGGAGTTGTGCCAGCGACGCCTATTGGCTTGCGATTTCGCGAGCGCCTCGCCAATCTACAGAGGCAGCTCGCTGCGGTCTGCGATCAGGCCTGGCTGGTCTTGCAGGGGCGTGCGATCGATCTGCATGCCCTCAGTCAGCCTGTCCCGCTGGATGACGAGGACAGCTGATGCCACGCGTGGTCCTGTGGCAACCCCAGATACCGCCCAACACGGGCAATGTGGCCCGCACCTGCGCCGCTACGGGCAGCGAACTGCATCTGGTTGAACCCCTCGGTTTCACGATTGACGACAAACAACTGCGCCGCGCCGGACTGGACTACTGGCCCTGGGTCCAACTGCACCGCCATCGGGATGGTTCGAGCTTTTTGGAGGCCTGTCGACATGGGGGTGGTCGACTCGTGGCCCTGAGCAGCCACGCGTCTGATGCCTACACAGATTTTGCCTTTCATGAGAATGATTGGCTGCTCTTTGGTCAGGAGACCGATGGCCTGCCGCAGGGTGTACTGGCTCAGGCGGAGGCCCGGTTGACGATTCCAATGGCCCAGAGGGCCCAGTCGGGTCAAGGTGGTGTACGCAGCCTGAACCTATCGGTAGCGGTAGCGGTGGTGCTGTTTGAGGCCCTGCGTCAACTGAGGTTAAAGCAGGGTTAAAAGAACGGATAATTAAGTATCAATCCTGACAAAAACAAACGCCAGACTTTGCGGTGCAAGCAACTATTTGCAATTCTCTAACACATTCTTGGCCCAATGTCAAGCCTTGCCTATGCATCGGCTGCGTTGACGTTTGGAGGTCCACGCGCTAACGTCTGGCGGACTTGGGGATGATGGCTTCTCCATTAGGTCTTGTTCATTGAAATTGGTTTGCATGAAGCCCGCTCAAATTTGGACCGTCCTGATCTGTGGGTCGGCAATCACCTCCCCATTCCTGAGTGTCATTGCCCGTGATTCTGTTTTAAGCGATACACAAGCCTCCCTTGTCCATGCCCTGACTGCTCCTACTGCTAGCGATGACACTGCTGAGGATTCAGCAGGCTCGCTTTCTGCAACCCGGACATCACCACCAGAACTGAGATCAGCTCCCGACGGCCCAGCAACAAACCAAACCGTTGCGGCTGATGGTCTGAATTGGCAACCGCTCTATCCATCTCCAGCCCGCAGACCTGCCCAAGGCGATACACGTACCGGCCTGGTTCGTTCCGGAGACACGCTTCTCACGGTGGCTCAGCGTTATGGCATGACGGTCAGTGATCTCGTGCGTCTCAATCCCGGGGTCGAATCGGCCAGCCTCACCCCAGGCAGCCAGTTGAGGGTGGCCCGCTCAGCCCCCATGCGTGCCCACATGCTGCTTTCCCTCAATCCCATGGGCAGCGGGGGCCTGAGCTGGCCCGAACTGCCAACACTGCCCAGCGCTCCTGACGACTCTCGACCTCAGGTTCTTCCCGGCGACTACATCTGGCCGACCCGCGGGGTGTTCAGTTCTGGCTACGGCTGGCGCTGGGGAAGGATGCACAAAGGCATTGACCTGGCCAACAGCACCGGTACTCCCATTGTGGCGTCCAAGGAAGGAAGGATTTCTTTTGCCGGCTGGCACGATGGCGGTTACGGCTATCTTGTTGAAATCAGCCATGCTGATGGTTCCATCACCCGCTATGGACACAACAGTCGCCTGATGGTCAGCCAAGGCCAAGAGGTGCGCCAAGGCGAAGTGATCAGCGAAATGGGCAGCACCGGACGCAGCACCGGGCCCCACCTCCACTTTGAGATCATCGCTCCCGGGGTCGGCGCCATGAACCCTCTGAACTACTTGCCACCAAGGGCCTGAGTGGCCTCCAGGCAAAGAAGGTCCATCCTCTACAATCAATCGATACCAAGGCTCGGTAGCTCAGCTGGTTAGAGCGTGGGATTCATAACCCCAAGGTCGGGAGTTCAAGTCTCCCCCGAGCCATTCACTGTTTCCGGTTGGCTCCAGGTCCTGCCCGGCACCGACTAGGAGTGCTGGCTTGGCTGTTAATTGGGGGCAATGAACTAAGCGGTAGATGCAAACGATCGCTCTGACCGGGCAGCGGACGAAACCCCATGGAGGCATAAAACAGGTGGCGATTGGCCACGGCCACTTCTTCGCCTTCTGGAGACACATCTAGAAGAATCAGTCGCACACCAAGTACTGTTTGGACAGGCTGGCATTGCTTCAAGGCATCGATCAATAGGAGGCGACCCAGGCCTTGGCCTTGGTGCTGCAGCTCTACAGCAAGGTGGCCAAGAAAAATCGCGGGATTCAATTCAGAGCGGGGCGGTCTGGGTAAGGCATCATTTGGTAAAAACAAACGACCGACGCTGTGGGCATTGATCGCGTAGAAACCCAGACACGCAATGGGTTCCTCTAACTCGGGACTCCTGAAAAAGCCATATCGACTGCAGCGCAGCTTGTTTCAGCGATCGAGAGTCGATAAACTGGTCTCGATCAGGGCAATCAACGATTGCTACAACTGCTGAAAGCCGCAGATGTACCGGAAGCACCATAACGGGCAGCTCTCAATCGAGGAGTTCCATGTGCCTTTCGGCGGCACATTGGATCCGGAGAACCGCTGGGTGCTCTTCTCTTCCCTGATGCCTTGGGAAGAGCTGGAAGCAACTTATGCCCCTCAGTTTAGTCCTACCACTGGCGCCCCTGCAAAGCCTATGAGGCTGGCGTTTGGAGCGCTGTTCATCAAGCAGCGGCTTGGTTTGACCGATGAAGAGACCGTGGAGCAGATCCGAGAGAATGCATACATGCAGTTTTTTCTTGGCTTTGCCGGCTATTCCAGCAAGGCACCATTCGACCCATCGATGATGGTTCATTTCCGCAAGCGATTCTCGGAGGATGATCTCAAGCGAATCAACGAACTGATCGCTGAACGCGGTAAAGCCATGGTGATTGAGGCCATCGCGAGACTCCCAGATGACAACGACAATGACGATTCAGATGACGATGCTGGCAATCAGCTCTCGCTCGACAATTTCGTGAAGCCTGCCGATTGGCCAGAAGGTAAGAACTGGGGAACCCTCACCATCGATGCCTCCTGCACCCCAGCCGACATCACCTATCCGACTGATCTGAAGCTGCTGAATGAGGCGAGGGAGTCGACCGAACGAATCATCGATAATCTATGTGACCAGCACGCAGACTTTCGCAAGCACAAGCCCCGCTATGACCGTGGAAGAGCACGTGCCCACTTCCTAAATATTGCGAAGCAGAAAAAGCCACGCCGCCGCAAAATAAAAGCCTCGATACGTCGCCAGCTCGACTACTTGCAGCGCAGTCTTAATGCCATCGATGCTCTGATCACCTCTGGCGCAAGCCTTTCTGGCTTGACGACCCACTGGTGGCACAAGCTACTCGTGATCAGCGAGCTGCACCGCCAACAAAACATCCTGCTTTACTCCAAGACGCGCAGCATCCCCGACCGAATCGTCAATTTGGTGCAGCGTCAGGTTCGACCTATGGTTCGCGGCAAGGCAAGAGCTGCCGTTGAGTTTGGCGCCAAAATCAGTGTTTCGGTGAGGAATGGCTTTGCCTTCCTGCATCGGATCAGCTGGGATCCGTACAATGAGGCCGAGGATCTTATTGCACAAGCAAGGAAGTATAAGCAAGAATATGGCTGTTACCCCGAGCGCATCTGTGCTGATCGCATCTACCTCAATACCAAGAACCGAAATTTCTGCACCAGAAACAACATACGACTCTCTGGCAAGCGGTTGGGTAGGCCACCGAAGGATCCAGAGATCAACGCTGCTCACAAGCGGCAGCTGAGCGCAGACCAGCGGAGGCGAAACGAGGTGGAAGGATGCTTTGGATCAGGGAAGAGGAAGTATTCCCTGGATCTGATTATGGCGCGGCTTCCCAAAGGTGCGGAGAACTTGATCTCTATGGCATTTGTGGTGATGTGCGCAGAGAAGATCCTGAGGCTACTCCGCCTCTTTTTTGTCACCATTTGGGCTTGGTTCTATGAATGGCAAAGGACTGTTGCCCTCTGGGAGGTGCTCAGGAGCATTTGGAAGCTGGAAATGGCTGATTCACTGGTCGCTGTATAAACATGCGTGAAAGCGGCCTTCCCTCCACTCGTTGGCAGCATTCGCGTCGAGCCTGCGGTTCGCTTTTTCAGGAGTCCCCATTTAGACCGAACTGGGCAAGGCTGGTTTCAATGGCGGCTGCTTTGGCAGGGTGGAAAGCCAACAACAGCCGCGCATTTGGTTTCTGACGAAGGTGGCGGCATAGGGAATCGAGGCTTTCAAGGTCCTGGGCGTCAT